>NZ_JACJSE010000004.1:300000-570299 GCF_014698045.1 Aulosira sp. FACHB-615 | reverse complement strand
CACTTCTTCCTAGCTGCATGGCCTGTAATCGGAATTTGGTTCACAGCGTTGGGCGTAAGCACAATGGCGTTCAACCTGAACGGTTTCAACTTCAACCAATCAGTGATTGACTCCCAAGGTCGTGTCATCAACACCTGGGCTGACATCATCAACCGCGCAAACTTAGGTATGGAAGTAATGCACGAGCGTAACGCTCACAACTTCCCCTTAGACTTGGCTGCTGGTGAGCAAGCTCCTGTTGCTATCTCTGCTCCTGCTATCAATGGCTAATCTTCTGAGATAGAATCAATAAATAGTGAATCAAAGGCGCTCTCTTCACGGGGAGCGCCTTTTTGGTTTCTAATTATGATGCGATCGCATTTCCAAATTTTCACCGTACTACCCAATCTACTGTGTGTGCTTCAGTAATATCTGGAACTTCTAAACGCTGCTTTAATTTATACAGCACCTTTTCGGGCAGTTTAGCATGAGCAGGGCGATCGCAATTCCTCCGCAGCAATTCATCCCAAGGTGATTCTAGATAAACAATGCGAATGTTGGCTTGATAACTGGTAAATAAACGAGTTAACATCCCTCGCAATTGACGGCTAATGTTAGTTGCATTCCACACAAAACATTGCCCATCACGCATATATTCTTTGGCTATGGTTTTGGCTGCATTTATCACTACACCTTGGTCATCTTCTGGGCTGATATTCATTTGCTTTCGCAGTGCGTCTAAAGAAATCACTCGCCAGTCAGGCAGATTTTCTTTTATCCAAGTATCTTTCCCTGCACCCGGTAAACCCGACATTATCACTACCCCAAAGCGCGTATCATCAAAGGCTGCATAGTCTGGGTTGCCATTTTCTTTTTGAAAATACACGAACCGACTGTGTGCTGAGGGAAATGCACGCCGTTGGTTAAAACATTGGTTTTCTTGGCAAAATTCGCGGAAAAACTCAATTCGTTCTAATAATTCGGCTTGGTCGTTGCAGTAACGTCCGCGCACATCTGCTTCGGCGAGTAAACCCAGCATATCGCAACGAATGATTTGGCTAACTTTAATTACCGCCCGTTCCGGGTTGGGTTTATCCCAAAACCACAGAGGTAAACTGCCATATTTCACCAAAGCCACAACCGCTTCCCGTTCTGCAAATGGTACATTTAAATCCCAGAGAATTTCCTGTGCCATTTTCGCCCCTTGGAGGACGTGACCTTTAGAAGAAACCGCCCCATCTGTTGCTATTTGAGTGGCTGCGGGTTTAGCGACATCATGTAGTAAAGCTGCGGCGAATAACACAGAACGTTCTTTAGGTGGTAATGTTCGCCATTGGGGTAAAGCGACTAATGCCTCACATACAAGTTTCGTATGAATGAGAACATTCCCCTCAGCATGATAACGTGGGTCTTGGGGACAATCAGCAAGCGATCGCAACCAATCAAATTTTGCTTCTAAAGCTTGCCAGTTAATTGTCCAGTCATCTTTATGAGGACAATAAGGAAACGTCCAATTTTGAATCATAATTAAATACCTGTAAAAATTAGTAGGCTTCAGATCCCCGACTTATTTAAGAAGTCGGGGATCTTTTTAACTAAACAAATCTGCACTAGGATGCAGTTGATTTGGAATTATTGGGCGGTTTAGCCAATGTCCCTCTGACTGCTGAATGGTAGTTAAAAAGCTGGAACGCACATATTTATAACGGGCTGTTACTGTTGCTTGTGGCTCGACTTTAATATATAAACCTTCCATCAAAGCACTTTGGTCAGTTTGTTTGAGGGAACGTTCGACATCTAAGCCTTGTTCCAGACAAATTTGTTGGAAACGCTGCAAATGTGCAGGGGTTTGATAATGGGATTTTCCCAGCAGGGCGATGAGTTGTTGATAAGATTTCAGTTCGCCAGCAAATAAAACAGGTACAGAAACTAAAGGTAAATCTGCAAGTAACTGCTGACGGTTCTTGGTGCTGAGAAAAACTTGCTGTTCTAAATCCAGCACATCGTATTCTAGGAAGTAATGAGGTAAAGCATCGTAAAAAACAGTGTGCTTGGCATACAGCCATTCACCAAACAAAATGAACCGACTCCCTAGAACTTGCCAAAATGCGGTGGCGCGAGTATGCGCCCACTGTTTAAATAAGTTAAAGTGCTTTTCTCTCGCACCACCTGTTAAATAATGTCCACGGCTTTGCAATTTGAGTTGTCCGTTAGAAGTAAAGCTAATAGCGGCGTTTGCGCCATCAACTTTTTCTTCCACGACTACATACTGATTTTTAATTGCACTAAAAGGAACGCTGTCTAAATCTTCATCCCCAGGCTGCAACCGCGAACCCTCGATGTGATGGGTACGCGGATATTTATAAATTTGTTCCATGACTTTTTACCTTGGTGACTGCAATCAAATAACGGCGTGGCGAACTTTCCCGGAATTAAGAGAGGACTTTTGCATTCGCCAGTGAAATGAATTTGATTGAGACTGAAGGACTACATAGACTTTTACCGTAGTTTTCCAAGGATGTATTTTAATAATTACATACTTCACAAGCAACCGCACCGTTTTCGGAAATAGAGCCGCTTGACCTTTAAGACAGTCGCTACATAATTAAAACAGAGTTTTTTATGAAAAAATTATTTTTGAGGTTTCTAGTTGGGAAGAATAGGTTTAAGTTCAAAAGCTAAATTTTTGAGGTTATAGTGCTATCTTACCTACGTGTCCTAGCTTCACTTTTACTTAAGCCCATCAAAGCTATTCATCGATTAGTTAAGTTTTTAATTAAACAACAGCATCAAGCAGACGCATTAACACATTCTAATCTTGGACTTAGTTTATATAATCAAGGACGGTATCAAGATGCTTTAAACCAGTATATTGATGCTCTATATTATTTTCAAAAAATTCATGACTTACAAAATGAAGGTAATACTCTTAGTAGTATTGGGAGCGCATATCGTGGCATGGGCGAATATTCTAAAGCTTTAGAAATCTATGAAAAAGCTATGTCTATTCATCTTCAAATCATGGATCGTAAAATGGAGGGAAAAACGCTTTGTGGTATTGGCACAGTATATTACTTGTTAGGACAATATTCAGAAGCCATCAGACATTATAATCAGTCTTTAATCATTAGTAGAGAAATAGGAGACTTATCTAATGAAGCTACTAATCTCAATAATACTGGCTTAATTTATGAAAGCCTAGGAGAACCACAAAACGCATTACAAAAATATCAAGAAGCCTTAAAGATTTATCAAAATAAAAGTAATCGTAATGGTGAGGCGGCTGTGCTTAATAACCTAGGCTCAGTTTATAGTGATTTAAGTCAATATGAAAAAGCATTAGAACTATATCAGCAATGTCTTACTATTGAAATAGAAAATAATCATTTATCAGGTCAAGTTTCTTCTCTGAACAATATAGGTGCTATTTATCGTAATCTAGGGCAATACTCGAAAGCTTTAGAATACTATAATAAAGCTTTAAAAATTGCTAAAAAAATAGGCGATCGCACCAATGAAGCCACTACACTCCATAATTTTGGAGGTGTTTATGACCAGATAGGAAAATATAATGAAGCATTAAATTATTATCATCAAGCTTTATCAATCCGTCGAGAAATAGGAGCCAGGAAAAATGAAGGCACTACATTAAATAATATTGGAGCAGTTTATACTTTTTTAGAAGACTATCCTAAAGCAATTCAATACTATAAAGAAGCTTTAAATTTACAACAAGAAATAGGAGAGTTAAATAGTCAAGGTACAACTCTCAATAATATAGCTCAAATCTACTATCGCTATGGAGAATATTCAGCAGCTTTAGAATACTATCAAGAGGCGTTAGTGATAGCTAGTAAAACTGGCGATCGTGATACAGAAGCTACTATATTAAGTAATTTAGGACTACTTAATTCTAGTTTAAAAGAATTTGAAAAAGCATTAACTTACTATGAACTTGCCTTGGCTCTGAGAAGAAAAATCGGTGTTATTCCTGGTCAAGCCGAAGCTCTGTATTTAATGGGGAAACTCTATTGTTATTTAGAAAAATATTCTCAAGCAAATGAATCTCTGCAAGCAGCTCTCACTATTAGCCAAGAAATTGGAGATAGAATGAGTGAAAGTGATACTCTTGATATTTTAGGTTCCATGTATAGACAGTTAAACGAATATGAAAAAGCATTGGAACACTATCAAAATTCTTTGATAATTCGTCAACAGTTAGGTAACTCTTTGAGTCAAATAGAAAATCTTGAAAATATAGCTGAGTTATTTATTATACTAAACCAAAAATCTCAAGCTATTGAACATTATCAACGAGCATTAGCTATCACTAGACAACAAGAGTATCACAATTATGAAAGTATAATTATTGACAAAATAAATAAAATTAATAATGCTTAATCTGCCTAAATAACCTGAGTAAATTATAGTAATTTGTAAATACAAAAAATCTTGGCTTACCCATCAACCTTGTCTTCCTTGTCTTCCCTGTCGCTCTTTCCTACCCTACACCCCTAGATAGACCTGCTATGAATTAAAAATTGTCACAATAAATGACGATAACCGTTATTTTTGGACAATCAAACCTATGGGCTTTGGTATTGGTGATGTATTCTGGATTTTTCTACTGCTTTCTTCCCTACAACCCCTCTGGCAAAAGCGCCAAGTAGAATATCAGCGTTTTCGCGCCTTACAAGAATTTCAACAGGAACGCAAAACGCGGGTGATATTACTTATCCACCGTCAAGAATCTATCAGTTTACTGGGTATTCCTCTATCACGCTACATCACAATCGAAGATTCAGAACAAATCTTGCGGGCAATTCGCCTCACACCCCCAGATGTTCCCATTGATTTGATTCTGCATACTCCTGGCGGTTTGGTACTCGCTACCGAACAAATTGCTAGGGCGTTAATTCGTCACCCTTCCAAGGTGACAGTTTTTATCCCACACTATGCTATGAGTGGTGGCACAATGCTGGCTTTGGCTGCTGATGAAATTTGTATGGATGCAAACGCTGTTTTAGGGCCTGTTGATCCCCAATTAGGCAACCTCCCCGCAGCCAGTATTTTAAAGGTAGTTAAAGATAAACCCATCAGCGAGATTGATGACCAGACTTTAATTATGGCTGACCAAGCAGAAAAAGCCATTCAACAAGTACAACGCTTTGTGCGGACGCTGCTAAAAGATAACATCCCTAAACAAAAGGTTCAGCCCGAAAATATTGAACCGATTATCGATGCTTTGACAACTGGACGTGTGACGCACGATTATCCTGTCACGGTGGAAGAAGCAACAGAAATGGGTTTACCTGTCACAGTCGGACTACCCCGTTCTATTTATGACTTGATGGATTTGTATCCCCAACCCCAGGGAGGACGGCCAACTGTCCAGTATATTCCTATGCCTTATGATGACCGTCGTCCAATTTTACCAACACCAAAAGGTAGACCTTTAGAAGAAGCTTAGATTAAGTGCTGAGTGCTGAGTTTATCTATCTGACTACAGCAGCTATCACATTTAAGGTGTTGGTGTTGGTGAAACTGCTGGTGTTGCTGTAGGCTTTGGTATCTCCGTTGGTGTTAGCGTTGGTATGGGTGTTGGTGACGCGGCTGGTGTTGGCGTTGATGTCGTATTTGGTTGAACTGTCGGTTTAGCTGTCGGTTTAGCCGTTGGCTGAGGTTTAGGTTTACCTATAACTTCCTTTGCTGCTGCATCTAGCTTCTGACGGAGTGCTAAATCAGCAATTCCAGTTTCTGAAAGCTGATTTTTTTTCTGATATTCCTTGATTAACTGTTCGGTACGCGGGCCAAAAAATTGATCGCGGGGAAGAGGCGGATTAGGCTTAAGTACTACATTTAAATTGGCTTGGAGAATCTGCACAATATTAGCAGCAAAGTCTTGGGTTTTTGGCCCGGCTATCCCGTCTACACCAAGCTTGTAGCCTTTTTGAAAATCGCGGATTGCTTTTTTAGTTTCCTCGTCGGTTAAAGGTGTATTGGAGACTTTAACTTTGTAACCTAGCCCATGCAACACAGCCCGAAATTCTTGGGGTGTATAGTTACGTTGACGGGCAGCAAAGGAACTGTCAGAAATGATTACACCGGCGCTTACTAGGCAAGTAGCCGCAATAATCGCGCTGGATTTATTAAACCCACACCACATATCTCAAACTCCTTGCAGTTAAATCAGCATTATATGATTAACAGGTGCATTTTACGTTTCTGGAAGACTTTTGTCTCAATGTTTAATCATTTGTGATTAATTAAAATTAATTAATTTATATTGATATAAATTTTTGGCAATCTGGCTGGAGAAGTATTTAGATTTTCTATGTCTACTTCTCAACTCTCTAATTGGGTTATAACTAAATACTTAAAACTTGTATAATCTAAAACAAAAAAATGGTTAATCAAACCTTGCCAAAACACAAAAAACTTTGGTTTGAAAGGTTGATGGCACTGGTGGCCACAGTCAACTTAGGTTTAGTTGTGTTTGATTTGACTTATGTACAATGGCGTGATTTTTATTTGCGGCGATTACCTCAAATTACGCAAATTTATGATCCCATTAAGGGGATTGCTGCCCATAGAGAAACTCAAAGTTATTTAAAAGCGGTAGATGCGCTCAAAGAACAAGTCAACCAGACAGGTTTAACATCTCCACAGGCGAAGGTAAAACTAGACGAACTCACCCGCCTGAGTGGGGAGATGATTGATAGTAACCCATTTGCTGGGGTTGGCAAGAGTGGTACTCTGGAAAAAATTAAAAACAGAATGCGCGATCGCATCGGTAAAGATTCCGCCAAGCAATCCTTTGCCACTTTCTGGAGTCAAGCTTATCTCTCCCAGAAAGGTTGGAATCAAGAAATTACCTTTTTCAACCAAAAAATTAGCCCTTTAATCGCCAGCAACTATTACCGCCAAATCGGTGAAAATAGCGAATATCTCGATGATTTTTGGCTAATAGACCTACCATTTGTCACTATCTTTGCGATCGAGTTTCTCGCACGCATCTTTTACATCAAGCGTCGCCACCCTGGTTCTAGCTTGTTAAATGCAGTATTTGACCGTTGCTATGACTTATTGCTGCTGATGCCGTTTTGGCGATGGTTGCGATTTATACCTGTAGTTGTGCGACTCGACCAAGCGCAACTATTAAATCTGCAACCATTACAGCGCCAAATCAATCAAACAGTTGTAGCGAATTTTGCTGAGGAACTTACGGAAATTGTGGTGGTGCGGGTGATCAACCAAATTCAAATTTCGATTAAACAAGGAGATTTTACCCGTTGGATATCGCAACAAGAAAACCTACGTCCCTATGTAGATATTAATAATGTTAATGAAATTGAAGCGATCGCCGGGATTGTAACCCAAACCGTCGTCTATGAAGTTTTACCCAAAATTCAGCCCGACATAGCGGCAATTTTGCGCCACAACATTGACACAGTACTCAATCAAGTTCCCCTTTACCGCAACCTCCAAGCCTTCCCCGCCATCGGACAAGCTCAAACCCAACTCAGCGAACAATTAGCAACTCAAATCACCACCAGCTTATACAGTGTTTTAGTCAGTGCTATCCAAGATCCCGTAGGTGCAAAACTTACAACCCAACTCGCCCAAAGCTTCACCAACGCTTTAGGCGCAGAAGTACAGCAAAAAAAAGTCACAGCCGAAATTCAAAGCTTGTTATTTGATTTCTTAGAAGAAGTCAAGCTCAACTACGTTCAACGTCTATCCCAAGAAGATATAGAAAGCATTGTCGAGCAAACCAGACAGCTAAGAACACAATCATATATTCAGCCCATCGTTGAGCAAAGTACTGCGATCGTCGAAATGAGAGAGAAAAAAATATGAAGTGTTAAATTTTATCTTCGTGCCTTTTGACCATTGACCACTGACTAATAACAAATGACCATTTAACTATTGACTCTTAGAGAAATGCGCTACACTCAATTTAGGGCGAACTATCATCAGTTCGTTACAAGACTTCTTGGAAGATATCCCTATCGCAGGAAGTGGGTCGAAGCCCACTTTTTTTATTGAAATTTCGCATGACTCATCCGTTAGTCCCACAAATTATCGAATTGGCGACACCAGTAGCAGAACAACTGGGATTAGAAGTCGTTGGTGCAGTTTTTCACACTAACCAACGTCCACCAGTATTGCGGGTAGACATCCGTAATCCCCAGCAAGATACTGGTTTGGATGATTGTGAAAGGATGAGCCGCGCTTTAGAAGCCTGCTTAGATGCAGAGGAGATCATTCCAGATGCCTATGTCTTGGAGGTGTCTAGTCCAGGTATTTCACGCCAATTGGTAACTGACCGGGAATTTATCTCCTTCAAAGGATTTCCTGTGATTGTTTCCACTTCGCCACCCCATGAAGGACAAACAGAGTGGAATGGTCAGTTGATTCGCCGGGATGAAACCAACATTTATTTAAATCAAAAAGGTCGGGTAGTGGAAATTCCTCGTTCTCTCATTACTAGGGTGCAACTAGACGAACGTCGATAAACGAGGGATGAGGGTCTAGAGATTAGAGGCTAGGGACTAGGGACTAGATTCAATCTTTTCTCTAATCCCTATTCCTTAATGCTTTTTCCTACTCCCTACTATGCCAGTTGCCTCAACTGAGGAAACCTCCGCACGGCACTGGCTCCCCTATTCCCTTACTTTTAAAGGAGATTGCTTATGTCAATGGTTAGTCTACCAGGATTAAAAGAATTAATTGAAAGCATTAGTCGGGAGCGCAACTTACCACGGTTAGCAGTGCAATCAGCCATTCGAGAAGCACTACTCAAAGGTTATGAACGTTATCGCCGCGCTCAAAATATAGAACGCAGGCAATTTGATGAAGACTATTTTGACAATTTTGAAGTGGAACTCGATATTGATGAAGAAGGATTTCGCGTCCTCTCCACCAAAACCATTGTTGAAGAAGTTAACAACACCGACCATCAAATTTCTTTAGACGAAGTGCAGCAAGTTGCGCCCGAAGCCCAATTAGGTGATTCTGTAGTTTTGGATGTCACCCCCGATCAAGGCGAATTTGGTCGGATGGCCGCTATGCAAACCAAGCAAGTTCTAGCCCAAAAATTACGGGATCAACAACGCCAAATGGTGCAAGAAGAGTTCCAAGATTTAGAAGGAACCGTCTTGCAAGCCAGAGTGCTGCGCTTTGAAAGACAATCAGTTATTTTGGCAGTTAGCAGTACTTTTGGTCAGCCAGAAGTAGAAGCCGAATTACCAAAACGGGAACAGCTACCAAACGATAATTATCGTGCCAATGCCACCTTCAAGGTCTACCTCAAGAAAGTTTCCCAAGGGCAACAACGGGGGCCACAGCTTTTAGTATCCCGCGCTGATGCAGGGTTAGTGGTTTATTTGTTTGCCAATGAAGTTCCAGAAATTGAAGATGAAGTGGTGCGGATAGTCGCTGTCGCACGGGAAGCAAATCCGCCATCGCGTTATGTTGGCCCCCGGACTAAAATCGCGGTAGACACCTTAGATCGAGATGTTGACCCAGTAGGTGCTTGTATTGGCGCACGGGGATCACGCATTCAAGTAGTAGTGAATGAATTACGCGGCGAAAAAATCGATGTAATTCGTTGGTCGCCCGACCCAGCCACATATATTGCCAACGCCTTAAGCCCAGCCAGAGTAGATGAAGTCCGCCTTATGGACCCGGAAACGCGGCAAACTCACGTCTTAGTAGCCGAAGATCAACTGAGTTTGGCAATTGGGAAAGAAGGTCAAAACGTCCGCCTCGCGGCTCGCTTAACAGGTTGGAAAATCGATATTAAAGATAAAGCCAAGTACGACCATGCAGGCGAAGATGAGAAATTTGCAGCTGTCCGCGCCCAAGCTCAACTAGAGCAAGAACAAATGGAACTAGAGGAAGATGACATCGACTTAGAAGATGATGATCTGGAACTCGAAGAATTAGATGCAGAAAATCAACAAGAATTAGACGATGAATCTTTTGATCTGGATGAAACAGAATAATTTCTTAATTTTCTGGAGAAACAGCAGTCTATATAGGAATTAGCAACAAATCTCCGCCTCAACCAGTACGGGAGAAAGCAAATACGATGGCTATAGTTCTGCTAATATTTAGCTCAGGAAGAGTTTTAATAATTACTTGAGAAAATATGAGGTATTAGTAAAAGGTTAGCTGTAATAGCTTAACTTTGCTATAAAACTACTGAGTCATAATTTGCTGATGGAATTAATAAAAAATTTAAAATTCCGGTTCAGCCATGATTATTCATTTAGGGAGGTAAATCCAAAATTCTCAATTGTTTGACTTCATGCCTATAAAAAACTGATGAAACCGAATTATCGGCGTTGTATTAGTTGCCGCAAAGTCGGCTTGAAGCAAGACTTTTGGCGGATAATCCGCGTCTTTCCATCTGGAAAGGTACAATTAGATGAGGGCATGGGGCGCTCTGCCTATCTTTGTCCGCAAGCAACTTGTTTGCAAACGGCACAAAAAAAGAATAGATTAGGGCGATCGCTACAAGCATCAGTGCCAGAAACACTGTATCAGACATTGTGGCAACGTCTAGCCCCAAGTCATCACCAAAATCAAATATCAGGTTGAAAAACTTGGTGGCGGTAATCCCCAGAGGATTGTGCCTAAAGCCGAACTGTTCGCGCTTCCAACACACCCTCTGCAATTATTGGGGTTAGTGCCAAAATAGTAAAAGGGCGTAGTTTGTGAGCGGCTCTTGAAAAAAGAACCCAGCAATACTCCCAGAAAGTTTTACTCGATTGTGTTGTGGAAGACTCAGAATCAGCAAAACAAAAAACTACAGAATGGCAACCTGGTAGCGATCAGGCGCAATTCGGCATCACCAGTTCCAATAAATTTTTTTTATTAACAAAATTTTTATGGGAGCAAGTCAACAGCCAAATTTGGCACAGATGCCAACATTAACCTGAAACATCTCTCTTTCCTGATTGGAGGCACCGGCAAAATTACCAAGGGCAACCGAAAAACAGTGATCTAAGGATGGAGATGTCGCACTCCCAGGCAACCATCCGCCAAAAAACTGTAAATTAAAGGGGAAGAGTGGATGAACAACGGCAAAGTTAGAATTTATGAATTATCAAAGGAATTGAATTTGGATAACAAAGAGCTATTAGCAATTTGCGACCAGCTCAATATTGCGGTCAAAAGCCATAGCAGCACAATTTCAGAATCAGAGGCAGAACGAATCCGGACGGCTGCCGAAAAATTGGCAGTAACGAATGGAACACCTAAAAGAGAAATAGGAACACACCCCCCAAAACCAAATTCACATCAACCTGGCTCTCATAGCCGACCTGCACCACCACCACACAAACAACAAATTTTGGAAATTCGTAAACCCAAAATATTGAGAAATCCTAACACCAATGCCCCAGAGGCATCAGTAGCTAATCAGAATCAATCAGCTTCTTCTGAAGTCAATTCTCCAGCACCTCCACGGCCCTTCGCTACACCAGTCTCATCCATGAAGCCGACGGCACCAACCAGACCTGTACCCCGGAATCAATCTGAGAACTCACAGGCACCTGCTGTTACAGATGCACCCCAAAAAGCAAATACGCCCTTAGCAGAAAACACAGCAGCAGAAAAGCCAGAAAGAGCGCCTTCGCATAAGTCCAGGCCAGAAAAACCGCAAAAACCGCAATTATCTGCGCCACCTGCAAGACCAGAAGCGGAAAAACCCGCAGTTGGTGGGTCAAGTACGGCAGAAAAACCGATACTGAAGCGCGATCGCGACCAAACTAGCAACAATAAACCAACTAAGGCTGGCAAACCATCTCAGTCTCACTCAGACTCATCCCCAGCACCCAAGCAAAGTCGCCAAAACTCAGGGCCTGTCAAAGCCGAACCGCGAACAAATCGGAACTCGGCTCCCGGTTCAGGAGATGTACCACGTCCCCAAAGGCCAGTGCGTCAATCAGAATCGGCGGCGACTGTACCCTTGGCAACTCCGCCTAGCAGACCTACAGGTGCAGCCACAGGCAAAGTCTCAGTGGATGATGATGCCGTCGTTCCAGAACTCTTAGACTTAAAACGACCCACACCACCTCGTTTAGCCAAAGGTGGTAAAAAATGGCAAGAAGAAGAAATCATCGACGAAGTTAAAGAGAAATCCGGCAAAGGTGCCCCCAAAGGCAAGCGGGTCAAACCAATTCTGGAAGATGACTTTGAAGATGATGATTTGCTAGAAGAAGGTCTAGACATCCCGGCTACCATCCAGGCAACTCTTTCGATCGCTCGTCCGCCAAAACCAAAAGCAGCGCGACCAGCCCAAACAGCACCCACATCCGTGGCTACCCCAACTGTTAGGGGCAAGAGAACTACCTCAAATCGCGGTGAACAGAACCGTCGTCAAGAAGCAGAGCCAAAACGCGATCGCCCAGCCAAAATCGTGGTCACAGGCCCGATGACTGTGCAGGAACTCGCCAACGAATTGGTAGTTGCAGATACAGAGATTGTGAAAATCCTGTTCCTCAAAGGTATGGCGGTGAGTATCACCCAAAATTTGGATATCCCAACCATCACCTTAGTAGGTAAAGAGTTAGAAGTAGAAGTCGAAACCGCCGAACCAGAAGCAGAAGCGCGGAAAGTCACAGAAATGATCGACGTAGCAGATTTAGAATATCTGATTCGTCGTCCGCCAGTTGTCACCATTATGGGTCACGTAGACCACGGTAAAACCACCCTACTCGACTCGATTCGCAAAACCAAAGTCGCGGCTGGAGAAGCTGGGGGTATTACCCAACACATCGGTGCATACCATGTGGACATCGAACATGACAACAAGCTGCATCAGATTGTCTTCTTGGATACTCCGGGTCACGAAGCCTTCACCGCAATGCGGGCTAGAGGCGCGAGGGTGACAGATATCGCCATTTTGGTAGTAGCAGCCGATGATGGTGTGCGTCCCCAAACAATTGAAGCCATCAGCCACGCCCAAGCCGCCGAAGTGCCAATTGTAGTCGCTATCAACAAAATTGATAAAGAAGGCGCACAACCAGACCGGGTGAAACAAGAATTGACACAATATGGCTTAACCCCAGAAGAATGGGGCGGCGAAACCATCATGGTGCCAGTCAGTGCGATTAAGGGTGAAAACCTCGATACACTCCTGGAAATGATTTTGTTGGTGGCAGAAGTTGAAGAACTCTCAGCCAACCCCGATCGCCTAGCTAAAGGTACTGTGATTGAAGCCCACCTGGATAAAGCCAAGGGTGCAGTTGCTACCTTGTTGATTCAAAACGGTAGTCTCCACGTCGGAGATATGCTCGTGGCAGGTTCAGCCTTTGGTAAAGTCCGGGCAATGGTCGATGACCGTGGACGGAGAGTCGAAGCAGCCACACCTTCCTTTGCGGTTGAGGTGTTGGGGTTAAGTGATGTACCTGCCGCAGGGGATGACTTCGAGGTCTTCGAGAATGAAAAAGAAGCCCGGAGTATTGCAGGCGATCGCGCCGACAAACAACGTCTATCACGACTGTTGCAGGGACGTGTCACCCTAACTACCCTATCGGCACAAGCTCAAGAAGGCGAGTTGAAGGAACTCAACTTAATCCTCAAAGGCGACGTGCAAGGTTCTGTCGAAGCGATTATTGGTTCGCTGAAGCAAATCCCCCAAAACGAAGTGCAGATTCGGATGCTGTTAGCATCGGCTGGGGAAATCACCCAAACAGACATTGACTTAGCTGCTGCTAGTAACGCAGTCATCATTGGCTTTAACACCACCTACGCCAGTGGCGCAAGACAAGCTGCTGATGAGGCTGGTGTGGATGTCCGGGAGTATAACATCATCTATAAACTCCTCGAAGATATCCAAGGAGCCTTGGAAGGTCTGTTGGAACCAGAGTTGGTGGAAGAAGCCCTTGGTCAGTGCGAAGTCCGTGCTGTCTTCCCAGTGGGTAAAGGAGCCGTTGCTGGCTGTTATGTGCAGTCTGGCAAGCTGGTACGTAACTGCAAACTGCGTGTGCGTCGTGGCGGTAAAGTCGTCTACGAAGGAGTCCTTGATTCTCTCAAACGGATCAAAGACGATGTTCGGGAAGTCAATGCCGGTTATGAATGCGGTATTAACGTCGATAAATTCCATGACTGGGTAGAAGGCGACATTATTGAAGCCTACCAGATGGTGACAAAACGTCGTACCCTCACATTGACAAGATAGTGGTTAACACTAAGTGCTGAGTTTCAGTGAAAGTTGAAGTGTGTCGAACTGAAAATAAGCTAGGTTCCACACGCAAAACTTCCAACTCAGCACTCAGCACTTTAAACTCAGCACTTACAGTATGTCTTCGTTTCGCTCTGACCCTATATTGTGGATTCACATTGCTGGATTAGCGACACTGCCATTTTTCTTGGTTTTGTGCTTATTGTCCTTGGCGATCGGTGAACCACTCTTCCCGGTGTGGGGAGAAATATTGTTAGTCGCCACTGTTGGCGTTACTCCACTATTGTGGATGCAGCTACGCCGCCCATTTTATATATATTCTCTTTTAGGGATCGCTCTCAAACCCGAAAATTTAACAGAACAACAGCGCAAGATACTTTGTTTAATTAATACTAAATTAAACCGGGTGTTGTCTCTGGTGTCCGCCATAATATTAACGGTCATCTTGTGGCAGCTTTACAAAGTTGTACCCCAAATGCAACATTTAGTCAGCTTTTTGCCGCAATGGCATAGCTTAGGCTTACTTTTAGCTGCTGTAGCTTTTTTAGCAAGTAATTTATTTTTACAAGTTCCCGTGAGTGTGGCACGGATTTTAGTGACTAATGACACAGAATTTGCTGCCATCGAACCGTTATCTTTAGAAAATATCAAGCATGATTTCACTATTTTAGGGGTGCAAGTTAATCAAATTTTACCCAGGTTGTTTCAATCCTTCATCGGGAGCAATAGAAACTCGCAGCAGCCCTAAAAATCAGAACCTAATCAATTTCTTCGCAGAGTATACGCTGTCTCATTCAGACTGATTCGTATTTGCTCACAATGAAAACTGCCATAACTTTAAAAGTTGAGGAATCAGGGACTATGACTCCAACTTCTGCTGCTAGTAATCTCCAATATCCCGCAGATACCGAAATTTGGTATAGCCTTAAATGTGCGATCGCGGCTAGTTCCGGTTTCCAACGTTGGCAACTAGAACGTAATACCCAATTACAAGGTTTGCGCCTGGAACAACAAGTACAAAAGTATTTAAGAGAAACTTTAGAAACTTTAGCTTACTAAAATCAATTTATTCTAGCTTGTTTATTTACAAGCAATACTTTAAGGGAAGCATGATCATCATGCTTCCCTTAATCTATATATTTATGTTGAATTTAAGGTTTGGAACTACTGATGTTGGGATGATTCTCTGAATTAGGTACAGTGGCTGCATTGGTCGATTTTTTCAGAGAGAGAAATATATCATAGCGGGTACTGCGGCTGTCACTCACTGAGGTTGTTGCGCCAATGGAACGAGTCGCTTCTAAAAAAGTTCTTTGTTTGGGAAATAGGGTATTGAGGGTAAAGTTATTTACCATGCGTTCGACATCTATAAAAAATGCACTATTTGTGGGATTCAACTCTGTCGGCACAGTTTGTTGATATGCAAGATTGCTGGCTAATGTGCTAGTGGGTTTAGGCACAATTTTATCGGTAACGGGAGCGCCTAATACCATGAACGCAGTATCTTGATCTAACCAGCCGTGGCTGGCTGTTAAAGTGCCGAAAGGCCCAATCCAGTTAACAACAGGTTGACCTGCAACTGTTCCTGGTTGAATTTGGAATTGGTATTGAGTTTTAATGATGTCATCTAGCTTTTGGAGAGATGCTTCAGCTAATTTGCGATCGCTGGCTTTAACCATGAATACCAATCCAGCCCTAAAATCTCCTGGTGCGCCGTTGTTTTGAACGTTGGGAATCAGCGAGACAGCAAACTCACCTTTCATCCAACTGAGTAAATCTCGTTCTAAATCAAGACTCGTCAGCGATTTCACCCCGCTACGTAATTGTTCTGGAGATACGGGTGAAAGCGGATTTCCTTGGGATGTGAGAATATAGTCACCCCACAGCCGTTGTAAATTACTACCAGATAACATCATCAAGGTTTCTGCTGGCATTCGCTGCTGCATATTACCTGCTGAGTTATCCACCGACAGTAGACGCTGGCTTTGAGGATTCAGCCACGAAACGCCCTTTAAGCGTATGCCATCTGACTCTAAACTAATCGCCCCCGCTAAACCTTGGTTATTTTGCAATTGTGCCAAAACTTGGGCTGGTAAACGTCGATTGGGAGCTTTAGTGGCAATTTTGGCAGCATTTGGGACGTTGATGTAAAATTGGGCAAAAGAATTAGACTCAGAGATTTTGGGGAAATTCTCAGCGAAACTGCCAACTGTTGCCAAGGATGTTTGATGTTTGTAGGCATCAATTGCCCGTTCCGTGGCTTTCGGGTTATCGGTAATCACCAGGAAGCGTTTATCGAGTAATGTGGCAGAAAGGTTTGTCCCAAATTCCCCTTCGCTTTGTTTGATGGGGACTCCCTGATAGGTGCGGTCAATCCATTTCCCGGTTTTTAAGGCTTTGGGTTGTGCCAAAATTTTTTGCGCTAAGTCTGAATTTTTCACAGGTAAAACCATCACCATTGACTGCTGGCTGTCAGGTGTAAGGCTATCGGTAGCTACAGGCTTAGACTGATTTGTTTCGGGAGCTAAAATCGCCAAGGTAACTTCTTTGTCTACCCAAGGTTGAATATCTTGCTCAAAATTAAAACCATTATTCGTCAGAAAGCGATCGCGCAACTGCATTAAAGTTTGATTAAGTTGTGCTTGCGATTCTTTTGTGCCGAATTCCTGCAATTTCTGCCATTGTTTGGGATCTGTAGTCACAGAAGCAGCAAACAGTGCATCATTCGGGATAATATTTGCACCTACTAATAAATTTCCAGAAAAATGCCCTTGGCTGAACAATCTATAGGCTACTCCGCCACCAATAATTAATAAACCAGTAGCCGAGAGCGTCAGTGCCAAAGACGGTTTCTGTTTTTTCTTCACGGGAACAGACACAATAGGCAGCGCCATTGAAACCAATACCTCATACTTGCGAACTTTTTACTTGTTTGACCAAGTAAACTTAAGCTTTTTTCTTACTTTTGGGCTGTTTTTCAACAATTGTCTCTACCCTAAAATTTTTCTGATACTTCGGTAATCAACTTGAGCTATTTTTCCTTTAAAAGTAGTGATTTTGTTGTTAGTTAATCTTTTTAACATGCTTTACTCTATTTCGCAGGCAACTTTTCTCTAAAAGTTTGCTGTGTTAATCAAGCTTAATTAGAGAACTTTGTCATAATTTACGCATTCATACTACGAATCAATATAAGTTTCCAAGTTTATTCTCAGCATTATGAGGATATAACTAACTTCAAAAAGCTGCAAGTCTCCAGTAATTTGTAATTTTTACTACTGATACATCTGAGTTCTTTTATATTTAAAGCTCAAAAATATATAGCAATCCTAAATGATTCATTAACATCTGTCTCCCTTGTCTTTGTTGTTCACATATCAACTAGGACTGCTATAGCTGTGAGGCACTAATTTTTGAAATTATAATTACTGACAACTATTTTTACCAAAATTAGCAAAACTCAAATTTCGGCGATTTAGCGATATTTTGACACTTAATATTAGCTAGAACGCGGTAAATGAATCCGCCATCTAGAAATAATTTTTAGATAAATTTAACTTTTCTTAGTTCCGGTAATTTTTTTACCGAATCAGAGTTGGATTTGAATGTAGCGATCGCCACTGCATTCTACACTTTGCCATTCGTCCCACTCAATTGCATCGGCCCCAAATACTTGGTTAAATACGGCGAAAACACCTCATAAATTAAAGTTAGCGGTTGTCCATGATGCCAAAACAAGTAGTGACGACCCCAAAACGGCCCAGGCACATCAAAACCAGACTCCAACGCTGCCGAGTTGCCATAATAAATACCGCGCACATCCCGATATAACTCTGTACGGAGACGCGCCAAACTCGCCCAAATTGGCAATGAACGATTTTGTAAATACTCATCTACATGGCTGGCTTCCCACCAAGATGTCGCATAAGCCAATCTCTGTCCTGACGCAGTACGTAACCACACCTGACGGCGCAGTCTTGGCCCTGGCACAGCTTGAATCAAATCAGGCGCATCATCTAAATCTGTACCAATCAAGGACATATCAATCACATCGACTTCTGTCGGTTCACCTGTCAGCAATTCTAAATGCCGAGTCGGAGAACCATCACCCAACAACAGCAGTTGCCAAGCAGGAGCCAACTGTGTGTGGGGTAAACTCTTTTGGATAACTTCTTCGTCCCCTTGCCAAATCGGAGTTAGACGGTGCCAAGCTGTTGGCAGCGCAGGATTGTTCGTCAGAGTAAAAATAGCAGTCAATTTTATTTACAAAAGTTCATCTATCTCTATAAAAGCACAAAAAAAGTCAATAGTTCAAAGCTGATAATCAGTAGTTAGGCATTGCTTAACTATTGACCATTCACTCATAACCATTGACCCAGCCCTTGCGGGGCAGGAACAGGAAGGTTGTCGAAGTCTTCTCTGTTCCCTTTTCATCAAAAATGCGGATGGCGAGACTCGAACTCGCAAGGCAAAGCCACACGCACCTCAAGCGTGCGCGTATACCAATTCCGCCACATCCGCGAGAGTTCACTGAAGAACTAATATAGCACAAAAAAGTGATTATAGTAAGGTAATATCTAATTTTGCAAAATTTACCAAAAATTTAAGTGAACATGTTCACAACTTTCCCGAAGGTGGATATCAGACTAACAGAAATGTAATAGCGCCACAAGTGATATTAAAAGGGTATAGCTACTTTAAGATGTTCCGCACTCACCACAGCCTCGTTCGGGAAACTGGCACAGACAAGCAGATGTGAAGCTGTTAATCTGGTTAAGACCCGTAGAGACTCCCTGGCAGTCCTGACCTTTGTGAAACTGCGAAGGGCGTATATATACTGCTCAGGATGCTGCTGAAAAAACTCTCATCTTTATTTGTAACCAAGTCAAAGCTTTGTTGCAAATCAGATAAGAGAAAATGTCAATCTACTGGTACTAATATCGAAACTCGAAAATGAAGTTTGACAAAATACTAATTGCTAATCGGGGAGAAATCGCCCTTCGTATTCTCCGCGCCTGTGAAGAAATGGGAATAGCGACTGTTGCGGTTCACTCCACTGTTGATCGGAATGCGCTCCATGTACAGTTGGCTGATGAAGCCGTTTGTATTGGTGAGCCTGCCAGCAGTAAAAGTTATTTAAATATTCCCAACATCATTGCTGCCGCCTTGACCCGGAATGCCACTGCCATTCATCCTGGCTATGGTTTTTTGTCAGAAAATGCCAAATTTGCCGAAATTTGTGCAGATCATCATATTGCGTTTATTGGCCCGACTCCAGAAGCAATTCGGTTGATGGGAGATAAATCCACAGCCAAAGAAACCATGCAAAAAGCTGGAGTGCCAACAGTACCGGGGAGCGATGGCTTAGTCGAGTCAGAACAAGAAGGATTAGCACTGGCGAAGGAAATTGGCTATCCCGTGATGATTAAAGCCACGGCTGGCGGCGGTGGACGAGGGATGCGTTTAGTCCGTTCGGAAGAAGAATTTGTCAAACTGTTTTTAGCTGCTCAAGGTGAAGCTGGCGCAGCCTTTGGTAATTCTGGCGTTTATATCGAAAAATTTATTGAACGTCCCCGCCATATTGAATTTCAAATTTTGGCAGATAACTATGGCAATGTGATTCACTTGGGTGAACGGGATTGTTCTATTCAACGCCGTAACCAAAAATTATTAGAAGAAGCCCCTAGTCCAGCCCTTGACCCTGACCTGCGCGAGAAAATGGGACAAGCTGCGGTCAAAGCTGCCCAGTTTATTAACTTTACCGGGGCTGGTACGATTGAATTTCTCTTAGATCGGTCGGGTAGTTTCTACTTTATGGAAATGAACACCCGCATTCAAGTAGAGCATCCTGTCACCGAGATGATTACTGGTGTGGACTTAGTAGTCGAACAAATTCGGGTGGCTCAGGGCGAAAGACTCAGGCTAACTCAAGACCAAGTGATTTTGCGGGGACACGCCATAGAATGCCGCATCAACGCCGAAGACCCAGACCACGATTTCCGTCCCGCCCCAGGTCGCATTAGCGGTTATCTTCCCCCTGGTGGCCCTGGTGTGCGAATTGATTCCCACGTTTACACCGATTACCAAATTCCCCCCTACTACGATTCTCTGATTGGTAAGTTGATTGTTTGGGGGCCAGACCGTGCCACTGCTATTACTAGAATGAAACGCGCCCTGCGGGAATGTGCTATTACGGGACTACCAACAACTATTGGTTTTCATCAAAGAATTATGGAAAACCCACAGTTTTTACAAGGCAATGTTTACACCAACTTCATTCAAGAAATGAAACTTTAGGGAATTAGGAAGTAGAAGGTAAAGGGAAAGGGTAAAAGGCTGAGAAATATCTTATTTTCAGTTGACTACCTGTCCCTTTCCTGTTCACGCACTCAGGTTGGTTTAGATTAATCGTAAGTCCCGTTAAATACAAAATCCTGGTTAATCAAGGGGAAGACAGACAGCTTTACCACCAGGGTTAAGCAGATAGATATAAATCATTGTAGTTTTCACATCTTTGTGTCCGAGTAGTTCCTGCACTATGCGGATTTCATAGCCATTTTGTAATAAATAGTAGTTCCTAAAGGTGAGCGATGAGATGGCTTACCCAGGCTGTATGTAGACAGCTTAATTTTCTAAAAAGCTATGATTGAAACAGGTAGTAGGAAGGTTTCAATATTATCGGTGAGTAATGATGCCTTCAATGGATATTTATAATAATCTCTTTGGTTTATGCTCAAAGCCGTATTCAGAGGGCGGAAGTAATTTTTTTGATTTGCAATCTTTAATCAATAAGTTACTTTTGTTCGATGTCTTTATTCTGTATTCTCCAAACTTAAGAGAAATACCATATTTGGTTAAAGCCTTCGGATTTGAGGGTGCGTTGGCATTGCTATCATCTGGCGCTTTACGAATCTCCTGTGAAGCTCGTGTTACAGCCCAAATCGGTCAAACTGATTTTCTTGTTCCTGGTGGAAAAGCTTTACCTCTTGGCACTTACAGTGTTTCGTATGGCTTTGCAGCAGATCGAAGAAAATGGATTAGTGACAATCTTAGAAATGTTGGTATGGCAAATTTAAGCCATAACCAAATTAAAAAGCTTAAGCTGGCAGTTGTAGAGGCTTTTGATAATAATTATTTGCAAGACTTTGACTCACAACTTTTAAAGCAGGTGAACAGTGATCTTGCTAGTAATAGAGGAATTGAGTTAGCTACGGTAATTGCTTTAGAGAAAGAAAAAGGTCTTAAGGTAAAACCTAACGATTTTTTAATTAGACTTCATCAGATTGATGATCAAATTTTTGAGGTAGAAACTAATTTGAGTGAAGTCTTTTCTTTAGATGAAGTAGAAGTTCATAAAGTTGTAGAAAAAGCAGTTCTTGGTATAGCTGGTTTAAATCAGCGAATAGCTGAAATGAATGTACATAGTGCAGTATCAGGATTTCTAGAAGATGAGACTCCTCTTTTTGGCGACAGATTAGAGTTTCTTTTTCAATCACTTCATCCTGGTAAACTTGAGGTAAACTTAAGCCGTGTCCTTCAACTCAAAAATTGTCCTAGTATTGTTTCTGATTCCGAGCAACCAGTAAATATAGAAAAGCTACTTGAGGTACGTAAAAGCCAAGAACTCAAATTATTTCGAGAATGGCTTAGGAAAATTGATATTGTTAGTGATTCTGAAATTGTTGAGCAACTTAATGATATTCGTTCAAAATTAGGAGTTTTTGCACAGGGCGATACTGGTAAAACGTCAAGGTTAGTAATATCTACACTCGCTGGTTTTGTTCCTGGTGTAGGAGCATTTGCAGGTTTAGGCTTAGGAGCTTTTGATACTTTCCTCTTAGAAAAAATTTTACCTTACTCAGGAGTAGTAGCTTTTGTAGACAAACTATACCCATCTATATTTCAGCATCAGAGAATGTCCTCCTAAGTGATGTGTTTCTCAACTGTAAAACAGCGCGAGCTAACAACCTCAATGCACCGGAACTTTGAAGTTGTTGATTGCCCCACAAGTCAATCAAAATCAGAATTACTTGGAGTAGTGGCTGTAACGACAATTTGTAACTACAATTGCATATTGTAGCTGTCGTTCAGTTATGGAATATGAATGGGATGAAGCAAAACGTCTTGCTAATCTTCGTAAACACGGCATCGATTTTGTTGATGTTCCAGCCGTATTTGACGGCGATATCTTAACGGTTGAGGACGATCGTTACAGTTATGGAGAGCAGCGTTTTGTCACATTCGGTTTGTTGCAAGGGCGAGTGATTGCCATTGTCCATACAGAACGTGAGGATTGCACTCGTATTATTTCTGCAAGAAAAGCGACGAAATATGAACAACGAACCTACTTCGAGCAACTCTCAAACTGATTGGCAACGATTAGACGCAATGAGTGATGAGGATATTGATTTCTCAGACTGCCCAGAAATTACACCAGAAATGTTTGCTAAGGCAGTAGTGCGACGAGGTTTACCTACCACAAAAACCAAAGCTCAAGTTACACTCCGCATTGACAGCGATGTATTGGAGTGGTTTAAGTCTCAAGGGCGAGGCTATCAGACACAGATCAATCAATTGCTACGAGCGTATATGGAGGCACATCAATAACAGGCAGGTTGACATTGCATATTAGAAAGAAGATTGAAGCGGCATAATGTTAGGCAACTAACCTGCTGGTGGATAGGCAACTGTCGGCTATTTGTTAGTAACGATGCGTGCTTCCTTAACGTTTCTGATCTTCATACAGAGAGCGATCGCTCCAAACATGATAAAGTTGGTGCCGGAAGTGCGATCGCATCCTGCCCTATTCCCTAGCTGACATGAGACATCATCGTGATTAATCCTTGCTGACCTAAGAGAATTTCCCGCAGCAAGCTGAAAATCCCTACCCAAATAATTGGGGTAATGTCCACCCCGCCTATTGGTGGTACTAGCTTACGTAAAGGTACTAAAAATGGCTCAGTCGGCCAAGCTATGAGATTGAAGGGCAACTTATTTAAGTCGGCTTGGGGATACCAAGTCAGAACAATGCGGAAAATAAAGAGAAATGTCATCAGTCCCAACAGGGGGCCGAGAGTCCAAACGGTCAAGTTAACACCAGTCATCTGTTTGCGCTACTGTTTTTGAACGAAGAAAATTCCGAGAAGTAAATCAGAAAGTTTGAAGGTTTGTAAAGCTTATAGATATATTTTATGGCAAATGCCAGTCAAGCAATTTTAGATTTGGGATTAATACCATTTCACTTGAAAAATAATACACATCGGCAAGCTACAAGAAGCAGCGCCTCGACTGCGCTCGGCAACCGGGAGCAGAGGCGCAGAGGAAGTGGTGATTTGTACTAGTACTTGAGTGAATTTGTATGACTCCACAGATAAATCTGGCGACTTTTTCCATGCCGCTAACATTGGTCACAATCAACATAAAAGCATCACTTTGGCTAAATATTAAGATTTCTAGAGATTTTTGTGAAAATAATTTGTGTCTAGTTGCAGGAAATACTGAGCGATAAATATTCATCCCTAGCCCCTAGCCTGAATTTTCTGGTTTTAAAGCTTATACCAAAAGGCTTCTCAAGGGAGTACTACACTATTAGAATTATGATGAAGTGTGTAAAAAAAGGTTGAGAACAATGACACCATCTTTAGCAAATTTTCTTTGGAGTCTGGCTTGGGGTACTGCGATCGTTGTTATCCCTGCTACTGTTGGGCTAATTTTCATTAGCCAAAAAGATAAAATCCAACGTTCTTAATCTTTTGTCGAGTCAATTAGACTCTAATAGGACTTACGCATAAAAACGAAAAATCAAGGGTTTTGGCGAGGGTGCAAGGATACAGGGTATAGGGGTGTATATATCTAAAACCCTTACGCCACACCCTTACACCCTTACACCCAATCTTCATAGACAATCTTTGTGCGTAAGTCCTGTCTAAGACCAGTATTCTGTCAGCTAATTACCTAATTGCATTCACATTAGCAATCTTCCTTGTGAGGACAGGGTATACTTAGCTGACAGATATCAATTTTTTGGCTGGCAATGATTAAAAAGCTTCAGACCTTCTGAGCCAAAAGCCGTGAAGCTCAATTATATTGTGATTAATTAAAGTAGTGATTTTAATTTTGACTCGCTAACATAGATTGTGATATTGGGATAAAGAACAATGCTAAATTTTGGGCTGAACTCAGCCAGTGTTCTGGCTCAGGTCAATGTAGGAACGAACTCAGCCAGTATTCTAGGAATTTTCCTGGCTGTGGCTGGGGCAGCACTGTATTTTATGCGGACTGTACGCCCAGAACTTTCACGAGATCAAGATATCTTTTTTGCGGCTGTAGGTTTACTCTGCGGCTTTATTTTGATTTTCCAAGGATGGCGGTTAGACCCGATTTTACAATTCGGTCAATTGCTGTTGGTGGGAACAACGGTGTTTTTTGCTGTGGAAAGTATTCGCCTACGTAGCATCGCTACCCAGCAAGCCAAGCGCAACACTCCAATTGTGGATAAAGAACGGGAAGTCAGCGATAACTATTCATATAATAGGAGGTCGCGCAAAGACTATGAAGCTGAGGTAGAAGACGATTACGAACCACTACCTTATGAGGAAGAAGAACCTCCAGTACGTCCTAGAATTCGACCCAGCAGAGATACTCGTTCATCTCGTGATGACTACAATGAGGAGCAACCACCCCGTCGCTCAAATCGTCGCCCCAGCAATGAACGGACAGACACGACTGATAAAAATCGTCGCCGGACTTCTACTCGTTCCAATAGCCGTTCGACTGAGAGATATGACGATGAAGAAAGTTGGGGTTCTGCTTCCGCAAAACAGGTAGATGATTGGGAAAGTCCCAGTGATGAAGGAAGAAAACCTGCGCGTCGTGGAAGTAACGGTAATCAGCGTCCTGAAAGCCGGGAAGATAATGTTCCGACTAGACCCAGAAAACGTCGTCCGCCTGCTGAGACAACTTCGCGCCGCGAAAGTGCAGATGATGATGTTATTCCAGCAGATTACGTTCCATACAAGCCAATAGACCAGTCTGATGATGAATCAGATAATTCAACTAATTTTGATGATGTCTAAAACTGGTGGGATGGATGTAAGCTAGAGGCGATGTAAAAAATAACAGTAGAGGTGAAAAAATTTACGCCTATTGTGTGGCTCCAAAGACCGATTCATTGGAGCCTGATTTTTGGCTTAAGCAGCTTACTTGTATCTTGTGGTGCCAGTGAGATTCCCTTGGGGCCGACTTCGTTAAACAGCCGTTATACAGAAGAACAACCGACGTTAAGTGGTAACGGTCGGTTCTTGGCGTTTGTTTCAAATCGTAATGGTAGTCACCAATTACTCATATATGATTTGCAACAACAAACATTTGTGAGAACTCCGGGTTTAAATCGACCAGAAACAATTAGTGAAAGCCCTAGCTTGAGCTATACAGGGCGTTATGTTGTTTATTTAACGAGCGACCAAGGTAGACCAGTGGTAGCCCTTTACGATCGCGCCATACAACAGTCACAAGTTCTCACACCTGTTTATCGTGGCTGGGTGCGAAATCCTGGGATTAGTCCTGATGGACGTTATGTTGTGTTTGAAACAGCCAGCCGTGGTCAATGGGATATTGAAGTTTTAGACCGTGGCCCGAATATTGAATTAGATATTCCTAATGGGGCGACGGTGGATGGGCCGACGAATTGAGGAGAGAGGGACAAGGGGGACAAGGGAGACAAGGGGGACAAGGGAGACAGGGGAAAGAGTCACGATGAAACTTATTTCCCAAGCCAAGCATGAAATAGCGACTATTGTGTTTACTCAGCACTTTCAACTCAGCACTCAGCGAGAAGTTGCGTGCGGGGGTTCCCCCCGTTGAGCAAACTTCGGTGACTTTCAAGCTAGGGAGATGAGGGGAAATTAACAAAGGACAAATGACTATTGACTAATGACAAAAAGTAGTATTTTTATCCCTATATTTGCTTGTTGTAGTTTACTAACTGGTTGTTTTGGCTATCCCCGGTTGGTGAGTTATCCGTTTGATCCGGGGGGGCAGAGTATGAATAGTTTGGCTTCGGAGTTAAGTCCGCAAACTTCTGGGAGATATATTGTTTTTATTAGCGATCGCCGGGGTAGTCAAGATGTTTATATGTTTGATACCCTGACGCGCAATTTAATTGATTTACCAGGTTTAAATGCTTTAGATACGATCGCCTCTCACCCCAGTGTTTCCCAAGATGGCCGTTATGTTGTGTTTGCGGCTAGTCGTCAGGGGAGGTCGGCGATTTTTTTATATGACCGCGAAACCCGTCAATCTCGCAATTTGACTAATAATTTGCAAGCGGAAGTTCGTCACCCAACTATTAGTGCGGATGGGAGTCGCATTGCCTTTGAGTCGAGTAATAACGGGCAGTGGGATATTTTAGTTTATGACCGTTTTGGGCGACCATTGGATATACCCCAAGATCCTCGATAAAAATAGGGAGTTGGGAGTTGGGAGTGGGGAATAAGGTTTTAGATATAGGGTTTAGGGGTATGAGGGGTAGGAAGTGTGGGAGGATGGTGAAGAAAAATTTCCCCCCACACTCCCCACACTCCCCACACTCCCCACACTCCCCACACTCCCTACTCCCCATTCCCTACTCCCTTAATTTTCTGTACTGATTCAATGAGCGATCGCACTTGTTTTGTCCCGGCAGATGGTTCAAAAGACAAGGGGAATTTACCTTTGGCAATCATTCTTAATCCCAGGGGTGCGAGACTTAATAATCCTCTCAAGTCCCGAAAATAATTACCCACAACTTGCAAACCAAATTGGCGTTCATCAATCCAGCCGCCTTCTTTGACTAATTCCACTAAAACTTTGCGGTGACGTAGGGAACGGGTATCAGCTGTTTGTTTATAAGAGAGAATTTCTTGTTTAATTTTGGTAATTTGTTCGAGGGGGGCGACTTCCATTGGACAAACGGAATCGCAATATAAACAACGAGTGCAACCCCACACTCCTTTAGTACCTTCGTTGTAATTTTCTAAGCGATTTTCTGTATTACTATCACGAGAATCTGCAACCATTCGATAGGCTTTAGCTAAAGCATGGGGGCCGACAAAATCGGGATTTACTTCGCGGGCGTTGCATTCAGAATAACAAGCACCACACATAATACAGTTACCAGTTTGATCTAAAAGCGATCGCTCTTGGGGTGTTTGTAAAAATTCCCGTTCTGGAATTTGTCTGGCTGCTGTACTAACATAAGGAGCGACAGCTTCCAAATTATCCCAAAAACTGCTCATATCTACCACTAAATCTTTAATCACAGGCATATTACCCAGGGGTGCAACTGTGATTTCTAAATTGGGATTTTCTGTATTGGTCAAAGATTGTATTTGCTGTAATCTAGCTATTTCACTCCCGACATTTTCTTTACAAGCTAAAGCCGAACGCCCATTAATTCGCATCGCACAACTACCACATATAGTATTGCGGCAATTTTTGCGAAATGCTAATGTACCGTCTTGCTCCCATTTAATGCGATTTAGACAGTCAAGGATTGTATTACCAGGGTCTACCTCTAGTGGGTAAGTTTGCACCACAGGTAGAGAATTTTGTTGCTGTCGAATAACCTTAAAAATAACTTCCATTGCCACCAACCAAAGTCTTAAAATTGCTTTACCAGCTTGAAAAATCATAACTCAAGGCTAGTAGGTGCGAAAATTGAGTTATACTCTTGTTGCTCTTAATTCAAAACCGAGTGTTAAAAGGCTGATGAGCCAAGAGCTACTGATTATAGTTCCAGGATAACCATTAAAATTTTAGTTGTATTAGCACCATGTCCGAGATTTATGTTAAGCTCTGAGCTTTAGTACCAAACAGGCGATCGCAGCTGATTGTTCACCTTCCCTGTTTCGGAGTTATAAATAAAAGAGTTTTTCGGGAGACCAACTCAAGTTAATTATCTACATAACGATAATATTCCCATTTCCTACACTTCATCTGCTTAATACATCTTTATATCCATCAGGCTTCTAGCTAAAATCTACTGATTGGAGAAATTAGGAAACTAATTCCCAAAGGTGAATTTTGGCTGATATGGAAGTGTGAAAGCTGATAATAAACATCTGATGGCGGTCATTAAGCACTTGACAGATGTGCAGAATATTTATTCTTCCCATAGACAGACACTCAAAATGCTTGAGAGGTGGTTTGTCTTGTGAGGATAAACCCGCAGATTAAACCGCTTTGTATTTTTGTCTCTTCTCTATCTCGAATATCAAAGAATGGCACTTGCTCAAAACTACCGATCTAAATTTAGATGAATTTTTATAAAAGTGCTGCTGCAATACGCATGGTAGCTAATAAACCCGGATGAAAATCCTGACTGCTTGTTACCTCGTTAAGTTAAATGATTGAAATAAAAGTTCGTCTGTAAATTAAATTCAAACATAAACAATTATTTTGCTATTATTAGTCCATGCTAGTATTTAATATAAAATTACGAAGTAACAAAACTAGTCTCAATCGTCGTATAAGCGCGATGATCACTACTTTGTTTTTTCGTAACCTAGAGACAGAAAATTTTGTGTCTCTACATCTGAGGCAAAAGTTGTATGTCTAGGAGAGCATATTCAAATACTATGCTGTCTTAAGCTTAAGAGGAAGAACGGTTAAAACCTACAACTCAAGGGCAATAAAGGCAAGTACTGAAAGTGGAAAACCTGCAATTTCTTGGGTCTACTACTTATTTGGAGTAGAAACAACCTTATTTGTAAAGGTGGCTTAAAGTTACACCGCTACAGTAGCGCCAAAAGAGAAAATTATTGCGTTTTCAATGGCGAATCATGGTTAACAGTGTCCTAAAATCACCAAAATAAATGTCTGTGACAAAGCTAACTTAAATCTGTTGCAGGCAAACATAATATAGGCGCTTGTTGCTCCTCTATCAGTAGCAATTTAACCCTTCCCTTAAAATTTTGAGCATCTTTTGACGGAGGCTCAAGAGTTAAATACTGCCGTCAGACTACATAGTTTATCAGTTTGGAGAGAGTAAGGATAATTTGAGCGTAATGACAGAAACTGCAACTGCACCATTAACTGGAAAAGCACTGCTTGCTAAAGTAAAAGAACTTTCTAATTTACCTAGAAGAGAAAGAGCAAAGCAGTGTGGCTATTACACTGTTACTAAGAATAACCAGGTGCGCGTCAATCTCACTGATTTTTATGACGCTTTACTATCGGCTAGAGGAATTCCCCTAAGTCCAGAAGCACCTAAAGATGGCCGTGGCCGCGAACCGACATATCGGGTTAGCGTTCATCAAAATGGTCAAATTGTCATTGGTGCAACATACACCAAGGCAATGGGTTTAAAACCAGGAGATGAATTTGAAATTAGACTGGGTTACAAACATATTCACCTGATTCAACTGGGTGAAAGTGATAAAAAAATCTCCCCAGAGGATATAGATGAGGTAGATGAGGACTTAGACGAAGAAGAGTAAATTCTTGGGTTGTAGGGAGAAGTTTTCGAGAAATTTTGAGAAAATATATCCCTACCACGAGAGCAAATAACTCTGTTTAAGAATTCTGTACTAATAAAACGATACGATGAGACATATTGCTCAAGCCACAAATTTTACTAGAGTCTTGACCACAACCTAAGAAGTCTATCGTGTTTTGTTTATTTGTTTTAGCAAATTTTTTTCAGCCATCAGGCAACACCTTACTGTCATTGAGAGAAAATGCACCAGTAGCCGTTGTCTTGATGGCATTTTTTATAAGTTGGGTAGTATGTTGGCTGCCATTGGCAGTAATATCTGCTATTGTTATGGGTTGGCAACCAACAAAGCCTTTACAATCAGAGCAGAAGTTACCATTAATTGTGACACTTTACTTATTAGCTCCCCTGGTACTTTGGGGAGTAATTTGGTTGTTTGGTAGGTCTTTTGCTGAGTATGGCTTAGGAGTAAATCTTTCCCTGGTGGGTGGTATTGGGATAGGTTTTGGCTTGGGATTATTCAGCCTCGCTATGATGTTTGCTGTAGAATTGGGGCTTGGTTGGTGTGAATTTGCCCAGGCGAATATTAAGTTATTACCATCTATCTTGCTACCAATTTTATTAGTCGCGTTATTGGTAGGTGGGGTAGAAGAATTAGTTTTTCGTGGGTTTTTGTTCACGGAATTAGAAAGAAATTATCCAATATGGATAGCAGCAACAATTTCTAGCTGCATATTTGCTATCTTGCACTTAGTTTGGGAACAGCAAGAAACGCTACCACAAGTACCGGGACTGTGGCTGATGGGAATGATGTTAGTGATGGCGAGAATAGCAGATAAAGGCAGTTTGGGTATAGCTTGGGGATTACATACAGCTTTGGTGTTGGCGATCGCTACTATAGATACAGCCCAACTCATCACTTACACAGGTAAAGTACCCGAATGGTGGACTGGTAAATATAAAAAACCTCTGGCTGGATTAGCTGGGGTTTTCTGCGTTCTGGGAACTAGCCTAATACTCTATTTAGGTAGTCTGTAGATTTGGCAAACGCTATCGCTCAACTATTTATGTTAGTCTGATTTTTATATCAAATTAACTGTTAATTTCATGCTGAGTCTATGATTGACCTCAATAACATTCACTCGCTCTCAGAATTTCAGCGAAACACCAAACAGTACATCCAACAAATGGAAGAAAGCGAAAAGCCGCTCGTCCTGACTGTTAATGGTGCTGCTCAACTTGTTGTCCAGGATGCTAAAGCCTATCAAAAGCTCTTGGAACGTTTAGAATATGCTGAAACTGTAGCTGCACTCAGACAAGGAATTCAGGAAATCGAGCAAGGAAAAGGAGTTCCAGCTAAAGAAGCACTAGAAGGTTTAAGAAGAAAGCATGGAATTTCGCGTTGACATCTCTCCATTGGCATTAGCTGATGCGGAAAATGCCTATCTTTGGATTCGAGAACAAGATTCAGATTTGGCTGACAAGTGGTTTGACGGACTGCTTGATGCAATTGATTCGCTTGAACGCTTTCCGGCTCGTTGTCCTGTCACTCCTGAAAGTGAGGAGTTAGGAATGGAGATTCGCCAATTGCTCTACGGAAAATCGAAAAGATTCCGCTACCGAATTCTTTTTGGAATCTCTGAAACTGAAGTGAACATTTATCGAATTAGACATACTGCACAACAATACTTGACAAAAGATGATGTGGAGTTATAGAAATAATCAAAATTATTGTTTAGTAGTATTTTAATGTTGAGAAATACGATCGCACCCCTAATTCTCCTAGTGCGATCGCATTTATTTTGGTCTGCCTTAATTAAACAAGTGCAACTGAGCAATAACAGTACTCACCAAATGATGAGTAATGGGTAGACTATCAATCACCATTGCTAAACATAACAGCATCATGTAGGAGATGGAGTAGAGAAATAGTTCTCTGGCTACAGTGCGGTCTTCTGGTTGTTGCAATAAACACCAAGATTTACGGATAAATAATCCACCTAAACCAGCTGCGATCGCTGCATAAATAACCCCACTGGCGTGCAGGGGATAAAACAACAACAACGTAGCGATGACTGTAGTTAGGGTATAATACCAAATTTGTTTGACTGTGGCTGTTGCACCTGCAATCACCGGGAGCATGGGGATGCCTACCTTGGCGTAGTCATCCCGAATCATCAACGCCAGCGCCCAGAAATGGGGGGGTGTCCATAAAAAGACAATGGCAAAAATTAACCATGCTGCCCAGCTTAAAGTATCTGTCACAGCCGCCCAACCAACCAAAGCCGGAATTGCACCAGCCGCCCCACCAATCACAATATTTTGAGTGCTGTGACGCTTGAGCCAATGGGTATAAATCAGTACATAAAAAACAATGCCAGAGAATGCTAGACAAGCTGCCAATAAATTAGCAAACACAGCCAGTAGGGTAAACGAAAGTACAGCCAAAACGGCTGCAAAAATCAGTGCATCTCTTGGCTGGACTCTCCCAGAAGGCATGGGACGATGGCGCGTCCGTTCCATTTCATAATCAATATCTCTGTCGTAGATACAGTTAATTGTCTGGGCGCTGGCCGCTGCCAGAGTACCACCAGTCAGAGTGACTAACAACAGTAACGGGTCTACTTGTCCCTTGGCTGCAACCCACATACTCCCAGCCGTGGTAATCAACAGCAAGGGAATAATGCGAGGTTTTGTTAGTTGGTAATAGCTTTGAATTACCTGGAGGAATGTTTCGTGGTGGCGAGAGACATTAGTCTCAATCATCTTGGTTCTATTTCCTTAATTGTCAACAATGTGTGTCTAGTCTTGGCTTGGTTGGGTGAGAATCTTTAACCTTGCCGTTTCTCTGTTTGAAGCGCCAAAAGTTGCTAGTGGTTGAGAAACTTCAGCACAGCCAAGTATCTGTAGACTTTCACCAGTGCTAGTTAGGACTTAGGCATCAAAACGAAAAATCAAGGGTTTTGGCGAGGGTGTAGGGGTTCACGGGTATGGGGGTGTACTTATTCAAAATCCTTACACCGTTCGGCTGACGCTCACGGCGAAGCCCCAAACCCTTTCACCCTTACACCCAATCTCCACGAATAATCTTTGTGCGTAAGTCCTACTAGTTACTGGAGATGCAGTGAATTGGTAAATGACTCATGGCTAATGTCCTATCACCATTAGTCAAGAGTCATCGTAGCGATCGCATCAGTTTATCCCCAAAAGGTTAATTTAGGGATTTGAGCTGATAGCTGGGTTAGACAAACTGCTGATTTCACGATTAGCAGCCCAGTCACGCAATGCTAGAACCGTAAAACCCACCAAAGTACCCAACAAAGCCGCACCTACAGCTTGATGAGAGACAGTTAACGGCTCGACTTGCAAATGCAAGCGAAAAGTAGCAACTCCCAACAAAATTTGTAAAACTAACAAACCACCAGCCATGTTTGCCAGTCGCCGCAAAGCGGGATGGAGGGCTGGTGTGCGCCAGGAAATTAACACTACGGCTAAGGTGGCGACGGTTGGCGGGACTAAACCAAAAATATGGCTGTACATCACAGAGCAGAGTTCAGCCGTACCAAAGCATTGATGTAGCGCCCAGCGAGAACCCACAACCGCACCCAGTACACTCTGCACGTACACCAAAATAGCCGCCGCTAAACCAATCCAGGGCAACTTACCGACATTGCCAGTTCCCTGATATGGAGCTATAGCCGTACCGACGACTAGTAGGGTGGTGAAAAATAACAGTGCTGTTCCCAAGTGGGCGGTAACGATATCAAACCGCAGCAATTCGGTGACTGTGAGTCCGCCTAAGATGCCTTGAAACACGATTAAAAACAGGGCGAAGCTTGCAGCCCAAGGCAACCAGACAGGCAAAGAACGACGGTGCCACCAAGATAAACCAGCAAGTGCGATCGCGCTTACACCAATCAAGCTTGCATCCAATCGGTGAAACCACTCCAAAAACACTTGGAGATTCATTTGTTTGGCTGGTACTAGTTCCCCGTAGCATAGGGGCCAGTCTGGGCAAGCAAGTCCGGCATTCATTACACGGGTGGCAGAGCCAATAGCCATTAAAATCAACGTGGCTATAGCCATACGCCACACCAAGCGACGAATCATTTCTTTTGGCTTTTGCTGCTCAATTGCCGCATCATTTTGTTGTTTTAGGACAAATTCGTTCATGAACGATTCCTTCTGCCGATCTTGGTAGTAGCTCTCTTAAAATTTTTAATTTTTCCGTACCAACCCATCTCCACCCTAGCGTATACAACTTGGTTTCGAGATGGAGTTTCACCTATTACTTTGAATCACTTCAGATGGTTTTAGTCTGAAGCTTTAGGTATTTTTTAAGATGTGTGTAATAGACAGTTGACAAACAATTTTACTAACCTAAAGTTTTTCTTAAATTTTTCCAGTAATTACTATTTATCCTTGTCAGTATCTAATAAATCTCTTTTACTCAGAAATAGGAAAGTGGCTGAAAAAATTAATAAAAATTTCAGACCATTTGGCTTTTTGTTTAATAGCCTAGACTACCTTAGTAAGTGGGCAGCTTTAAAAAAACGTAGTCAATTAATTCTAGGTAAGCCGTGAAAATTCCAAGTTCCATCTGGACATTACTGATTGGCATCGGGTTGACGTTAGCCAGTCTTTGGTACGGTCAGAATCACGGTCTGTTGCCAACAGCAGCCTCAGATGAAGCCGTCTTAATTGATGGTTTATTTAACTCGATGATGACCGTTTCCGTCGGTATATTTTTGCTTGTTGAAGGTGCTTTAATCTACTCTGTAATTAAATATCGTCGCCGTCCTGGTGATCAAGGAGACGGGCCACCAGTGGAAGGTAACGTCCCGCTAGAAATCCTCTGGACGGCGATCCCCGCCATTATCGTCATCGGTATTTCTGTTTATAGCTTTGAAGTTTATAACGACATCGGTGGCTTCGATCCCCACGCTGTTCACGAAGCGCCGATGAATCAAAGTTCGATGAATATGCCAGGAGCCGCTCTCGCTGCTACTTTAACAGAAGCTCCTGCCAACCTCAATCAAGCAAAATCTGATGAGGCGATGCAAGACCCAGCCACCGCCGCCGTCCGCAATGCTGATCAAATTCCCCAAAAGGTTGATGCTCCTGGTGTTGGTAGTGTGGCTCCAACTTTGGGGGCTAGTCCTGACAAAGCAGGTCAGCCAGCGAGTTTAATTGTCAATGTCACAGGTCTGCAATATGCCTGGATTTTTACCTATCCAGACACCGGAGTGACCACAGGGGAGTTACACGTTCCCATTGGGCGGGAAGTGCAGGTCAATATGACCGCTAACGATGTGATTCATGCCTTTTGGGTGCCAGAGTTCCGCGTGAAACAAGATGCGATCCCTGGTAGACAAAGCGAAATTCGCTTTACACCCAAAACAGTCGGCGATTATGCCCTGATTTGTGCAGAACTTTGTGGCCCCTACCACGGCGCGATGCGAACCCAAGTAGTTGTAGAAAGTCAAGAGAATTTTGACAAATGGATGCAAGAGCAGTTGGTGGCAAGTCATGAAACCATGAATCAAGCCATTGCTGTGAATCCGGCAAATCTGACTCCCGACGAATTTCTCGCCCCATATATCAAAGAAATGGGAATTAAGCCAGAAACTTTACATCAAATTCACCATTAGTCAGTCAACAGTCAACAGTGATCAGTAAACAGGCTGATAACTGACAACTGATAACTGATAACTGAACAACTAACTCCTATGACACAAGCCCAAATACAAGAAACTGCCAATAGCCCGGTGCTGATTGATGAGCCAGGGAAGCGAAAATTGCGAGACTACTTTAGTTTCAGCACAGATCATAAGGTGATTGGGATTCAATACCTAGTCACTTCCTTCATTTTTTACTGCATTGGTGGTGTTTTAGCTGATTTGGTAAGGACAGAACTACGTACGCCAGAAGTCGATTTTGTCACACCAGAAGTATATAACAGTTTATTTACACTGCACGCCACAATCATGATTTTCTTGTGGATTGTGCCGGCGGGTGCGGGGTTTGCCAATTATTTGATTCCCCTGATGATTGGGGCTAAGGATATGGCATTCCCCAGATTGAATGCTGTGGCTTTTTGGATGATCCCTGTTGGGGGTTTAATGCTGGTGGCGAGTTTAGCTGTAGGCGATGCGCCGGATGCTGGTTGGACTTCCTACCCGCCTCTGAGCTTGGTGACAGGCCAGGTGGGTGAAGGGATTTGGATTATGAGTGTGCTGTTGCTGGGTACATCATCGATTTTGGGGGCGATTAATTTTCTCGTCACCCTAATCAAGATGCGGACTCCAGGGATGGGAGTACATCAAATGCCCTTGTTTTGTTGGGCGATGTTTGCGACATCAGCACTGGTGTTGATGTCAACTCCTGTTTTAGCCGCCGGTTTGATTTTGCTGGCCTTTGACTTATTAGCAGGGACAACATTTTTTAACCCGACTGGTGGCGGTGATCCAGTAGTTTACCAGCACATGTTCTGGTTTTACTCCCATCCGGCGGTATACATCATGATTTTGCCTTTCTTTGGGGCAATTTCTGAGATTATCCCCGTACATTCTCGTAAACCAATTTTCGGTTATAAAGCGATCGCCTACTCATCCCTGGCAATTAGCTTTTTGGGACTGATAGTTTGGGCGCACCACATGTTTACCAGTGGTATTCCCGGTTGGTTGCGGATGTTCTTTATGATCACGACGATGATCATCGCTGTACCCACAGGGATCAAAATTTTCAGTTGGTTAGCAACCATGTGGGGCGGTAAAATCCAACTCAACTCCGCTATGCTATTTGCCATTGGTTTTGTTGGTACCTTCGTAATTGGTGGTATCAGTGGTGTAATGTTGGCGGCTGTACCCTTTGATATTCACGTTCACGATACTTATTTTGTCGTGGCGCACCTCCACTATGTTTTGTTTGGTGGTAGCGTGTTGGGGATTTTTGCCGCTATTTATCACTGGTTCCCGAAGATGACGGGACGAATGGTCAACGAATTTTGGGGTCAGGTGCATTTTGCACTGACCATTGTGGGTCTAAATATGACCTTCTTACCGATGCACAAGCTAGGGATGATGGGGATGAACCGCCGCGTCGCTCAGTATGACCCCAAATTCACGCTGCTGAATGAAATTTGTACTTATGGCGCTTACATACTTGCTGTTTCCACCTTTCCATTCATTATTAATGTGATTTGGAGTTGGTTGTATGGCGAGAAGGCTGGTAATAATCCTTGGCGGGCGCTTACCCTAGAGTGGATGACAACTTCCCCACCAGCAATTGAAAATTTTGAGGGATACCCCGTATTGGCTACAGGGCCTTACGACTACGGCTTAGAAAGAGCGGCCGAAGGTGTGCCATTATCCGATCCCAATCCTTTATTATCGGCTGGCCCCAACTCAGTACTCCGTGCTGATCCTGATGAGCCATATCCCACCATTGAGTCTGACTTGGAACAGCGTGTTTCTGGGACTAGGGATTAGAGGCTAGGGACTAGAGGCTAAGGGCTAGGGATGAGGATTTTTACTGGGTATTTTCCAATACGCTGTACATATAAGTCGAATTACCCCCCTTAATCCCCCCTTATAAAGGGGGGATTAAGAGAACTCTAGTTCCCTCCCCTTTCCAAGGGGAGGGTTAGGGTGGGGTAATTCCAATGTTCTTAGCAGTCTCACGCTCACAATTTCCTAGCTCTTAGCCAAACTGCATTTTTCATACTTCATACTTCACACTTCACACTTTATAAAAATTCATGCAAAGTCAAACCATTGACCCAGCTAAAACCGAACTTAATCATCATCACAGTGCAGCCACAGTTGATCATCACGAAGCACATCCAGATCATCGCTTGTTTGGTTTGTTTGTTTTCTTGGTGGCTGAAGGGATGATTTTTATGGGCTTGTTTGGGGCCTATTTAGCTTTTCGTTCCACTTTACCTGTGTGGCCGCCGGCGGGTACTCCAGAGTTAGAATTATTGCTGCCTGGAGTCAACACCGTTAATCTAATTGCCAGCAGTTTTGTGATGCACAATGCTGATACGGCGATTAAAAAGAATGATGCCAAAGGTGCGCGAATTTGGTTAGCTATCACCGCCGCAATGGGGGCGATTTTCTTGGCGGGGCAGGTATATGAATATATGCACCTAGAATTTGGTTTAACCACCAATTTATTCGCCAGTTCTTTTTATGTGTTGACTGGTTTCCACGGACTGCACGTTACTATCGGTGTTTTAGCAATTTTGGCAGTGTTGTGGCGATCGCGCGTTCCCGGCCATTATAGTAATGAAAAACACTTCGGTATTGAAGCCGCAGAAATCTACTGGCACTTTGTAGACGTAATCTGGATTATTTTATTCGGATTGCTGTATCTTCTGTAGGTATTAATTAGCAAGTTGTTCACTCCACGCGAATAACTTAAAAATCAACCCCCATTGGGGGTTTTTTTAATGACTGAGGAGATGTAGCGGAAGCGATCGCATTCGGTGTAAATTGATGAATTAGTGCGATCGCACTAATTTCCCAATGTCCAATCTTCAAATCGTAACCCAGGGACACGGCAAAAATCACGCTGATTTCGCGTTACTAAAATCGCATCATTCGCAATTACAATTGCGGCGATTCTTAAATCTTGTGTACCAATCCGAATTTTTTGCTGCAAAAATCGCGCGTAACAATTAGCAGCTTCTTGGGTAAAGGTAAGTAAGTTAATACTATTAAAATAATTGTATGTTGCTTGTAGCTTGGAGTATGCAATTACTAATTTATCTAAAGAATTAGTTTGCCTAATGACATTAAATCTACCGCGAATTTGTTCTTCAAAAGTAATAATTGTCACGGCTATATTGTCAGGAGCAATTTGACTCACACGCTGGCTAACAAGAGGATGTCCATTTTGGAAAAGCGAAACAGAATCAGTATCTAATATCCACAAACTCATTATTCTTTGCCTTGTTCTGCATCCAATTGGCGGTAATATTCTGCCATTTCTGCATCTAATTCGCGTCGATATGCTTCGATATTTGCCAGCATATCATCAAATTGTGGGTCATCTTTAAACATTCCTGCAAATTTCATCCAAGGATGTTCTGAAGGTGTTTCTATTTCTTGAGTAACTATTTCGACATTTTTTAAGCGACTATTCACCAGTGTATGTAAATTATTTAGTGCATCTTCCCGCGTGGCTGCAAATACCTGACAGTCTGGTAAACCCCAAACTGTGGCTTGATATCCATTGTTTTTTGCTTCTATTAATACAGAATAATTGAGTTTGGATAAGTTATTTACTTCATTGTTGTTTAAATTAGTAGTCATAAAGTTTTTCCCAATTATGTAGAGTGAGGAAATTTTTATTGTAATTTGTCTTATTTTCATATTTTGACATAAATTCAGATTGAGATCCCCGACTTCTTTAAGAAGTCGGGGATCTTAGTTTTTACAATATTCTGCTGCAACTTTCCAAAATCGCGCGATATCATAGCAACAGTAACTATAGTCACTACTTAAGTAACCGTGGCTTTCACCTTCACCTTTGCTCTTAGCCAAAACCAAACTTTTGAATTGCGCTGCAATTACGGTACACGCCGTCTAGATGCTGATAAGTTAGCCAGTTTAATTAATCTGTGTGAAGAAAAATATTACTCTCAAAAACTGGATGACACCGCACAATTGCGGAATATTGGGCGTGAACTGTATTCTTGGCTGGATGGTAAGGAAGGATGGCTAAGGAGGGCGTTAGATGAGACAGATGAAGGGCGCATATATTTAGATTTAATTCAAACCAGTGAAGCACAAAGTTTAAACCCCCAAACGCAGAAAGTGGCGTTAGGCTTGGCACATTTGCCTTGGGAATTGTTACATGATGGCACAGTGTTTTTACTGCAAAGACATAATGCACCCGTACCTGTGCGGACTGTGCAGCAAAGAAATACTAGTGTTTTGGATGTCCAAAATCGGCCGTTGCGGCTGTTGTTTATGGCGACTTCACCAGAACATCCTGGTATTGTACCGCTACAATTTGAGGAAGAAGAAAAGAATATCCTCACAGCGACGAAAGAACAGCGTTTAGCTTTGATTGTCGAGGAAAGTGGCTCCGTTATTGAATTGGGGAATTTAGTTCAGTCAGAGGCAAAAGATTATTTTGATGTGTTCCATTTGACGGGACACGGGGTAATTTTTACAGAAGCAGAGTTAGGGCGTTATCTGCCTAAAGGTCGCAAAATTAAGGATTATACTCCCTGCTTCATCACAGAAGATGATGAAGGAAAAGTAGAATTTACTACCGTTGATGATTTAGCAAAAGCTTTTCAAAATCGTTTTCCGCGTGTGGTGTTTCTCTCTGGCTGTCATACTGGGCAAATTGCCAACCAAGGAACAGTCCCTTCAATGGCGGAGGCTTTAGTGAAAGCGGGTGCGGGTGTAGTTTTGGGTTGGGCGCGTCCAGTATTTGATAGAACTGGTATTATTGCGGCTCAGGCACTTTATCACGCTTTGGCGACTGGGGCGACGGTGGAAGATGCTGTCAAAGCTGCACAGCAAGAGATGATTGCTAAAGAACGCAGTGATTGGCATTTATTACGAATTTATCGGGATAGTCGCGCTATTGGGGAGTTAGTGACACCGCTAAATACTAAAAAGCGGGAGAAGTTGAAGTTTACACCGCCTGAAAGTGAATTTCTGGATGAAAATAACATCGTTAAAGTTGCTAGTCATGGGGAGTTTGTCGGGCGACGAAAAGCATTACAACGGGGAATGCGGGCGTTAAAACAAACTAGCGATGATATCGGCGTATTTATTGCGGGGATGGGGGGTTTGGGTAAGAGTTCCCTGGCGGCGCGGTTGTGTACGCGGGTGCAAGCGCAACGCCCGAATTTTGAACGGGTGGTGTTGATTGGGGTGGTGGATGAGGTAGGGTTAATTAACAAGCTGGCGAGTAAGTATGAACGGTTTGCAGGTGTACCAGCTTTGTTAAATCAACCGGGAATTTCGTTTAAAGGGCGGTTGCAGAACTTTTTTGAAGCGATAGAAGACGAACACGATAAGCCTGTGTTGTTGGTTTTGGATGATTTTGAGCAGAATATCCCCCAAGAGAATGTGGCTGATGGTAGTTTGCGGATGACGACGGCTGCTTATGATGTGTTAGCCGCGTTGTGTGCAGCGTTGGCAGAAAATCAAGCGGAAAGTCGGTTGATTGTCACCTGTCGTTATTTGGAAGAAAATACCTTACCTCCCCATCGTCTGCATTTGGAAAAATTAGCGGCGATGGGTGAGGCGGATATTAATAAAATTTACTGGCAATTGGATGGGGATGTGCGACTGCAAGTGAAAAAGCAGCGCCTTCTCAAAATTGCTGATGGAAATCCGCGCTTGTTGAAGTGGTTGGTGGAAGTAGTGCAGTTACCAGATGTAGCGGAAGAAGAATTGTTGACAAAGTTGGAGGGTGTACAGCTTAAGTTTCGAGAGAATATTTTGGCAGAAACGCTGTTAAATGCTTTGGAGGATGAGGAGAAAAAGTTTCTCGCTCAGTTGAGTGTGTTTCGTTTGCCGGTGACAATCGATATTATTAACTCTGTTTGCTCACTTCGACTTCGCTCAGTGAGCCACAGCCAAGTCGAAGTGAGCCACAGCCAAGTCGAAGTGAGCCACAGCCAAGTTGAAGTGAGCCAAAGCCAAGTTGAAGTGAGCCACAGCCAAGTCGAAGTAAACTCGCCATTCCCTACCCCCCGTTTACTGAGCGAAGTCGAAGTAAACTCCCTGGTTACTGAGCGCAGCCGAAGTACACTCCCCAAGTTAATTAGCCTCAGCCTAGTGGAATCAGGGACGACTTACGCCAAGCAAACGCCAGAATATCGAGTGACGACGATTTTAGCACCCTTGCTGCAACCGCTATTAACTGAAGAAGAATGGCAAACCACGCAAAAAGCAGCGACGCAGATTATTTACCGCAGTTGGTGGGAAGAATTGGATAACAAGAATGAAGAACAAGCACGAGAAATAGTTAGGTTAGCAGTGTTAGCAGAAGAAAAAGAAATTGCTGTTAGTGTGGGAGATAACATTGCAAATTATTGGGTCAACAACAGCCGATATATAGAAGCGTGGGAACTATGCCAAGAAATTCTGCAATTGGGTGAAGATTACCGGATTTTAGGAACAATTGCTAGGGCGGAAGTAGTTTTGGGCTTTGTCAAGGAAGCATTGACGCATTATGAACGAGCTTTAGAACTTTGCCCAGAGGATGATTTAACAAAAAAAGCCACAATTCTCAACAACATGGCTTCTTTAGTAGCACAACAGGGAAACATATTTGGTGCAATTGGATTTTTCCAGCAGTCTGGGAAAATTTTTGACAGGATCAATGATGTCAAAGGTAAAGCTGCAACTCTACATGAAATAGCTCGTTTAACAGCCCAACAAGGAGACATACCTGGTGCGCTTACATCGTTCCAACAATCTTTGTATATCAAAGAGTGTATTCACGATCTTCAAGGGAAGGCGGCGACGCTACACGAAATAGCTCGTTTAACAGCCCAACAAGGAAATATACCTACTGCGCTTACACAGTTCCAACAATCTTTTGAAATTTTTGAAAGCATCCACGATCTTCAAGGGAAAGCGACGACGCTACACGAAATGGCTCGTTTAACAGCCCAACAAGGAGACATACCTGGTGCGCTTACACAGTTTCAACAATGTTTTGAAATTTTTGACAGTATTCATGATCTTCATAATAAAACCGCGACTTTACATGAAATAGCTCTTTTAAAAGCTAAACAGGGAGACATAACCAGTGCGCTCACATTATTACACCAATCTGAGAAAATTTATGAAAGCATCAACTATGTCCAAGGGAAAGCCGCGACTTTAAACAGCATGGCTTACTGTGAAAGAAAAAGGGGAGATAAAGCAAAACAATTAGAACTAAATCTGCAAGCAGCCCAAATCCTTGGACAAGTCCATGCTTACGTAGATTTATTTACCACATTGGGTAACTTAGGGGTTACTGATGAAACAAAGGGAGTTATCTACCTTGCTCAAGCTGTATGGCTATGCCTGCGAATTTCTACACCCTTAGCGGATACCGTAACTACGATTAATAGTATGTATAAGCTATTAAGAGCAGACGATAAAATGAAAGCTTTGCTAGGTGCAGTTGCAATGTTTCTCTGTCAAGTTCGCGGTGATCAGCATCCGCAGTTAGAGGAGTTGAAACAGCGCAGTTTTGATATTTTAGCAAGTGCGGCTACTGCTCAAGGTATTGAACCGCAAGCTTTTGATGCTTGGTTTGTGCAGCAACGGTTAAATGACCCTAATTATTTTATCCCGCGTTTGGTGCAACTGCTAGAGGCGATTGTTGGCGATGAGTGGTTATTTGAGCGATTTTGAGTTTTTCCAGATCCCCGACTTCTTCAAGAAGTCGGGGATCTAATCGTCGAGTCAATACTTTTCGGATAAAGCTTTACTCATCCTAGATTTAGATCCCCCCGCCTACGGCGACCCCCTTAAAAAGGCTACGGTGTACACACAAGTGGTAGCTACAAGGGTTTCAGACGTTATAGCCTCCTTAAATTGTCATTACGAGCGCAGTGATAACGGAGCGAAGTAATCGCATAATCCCGTAGTTTTGGCGATTGCTACCCTGCGGGAAGTCTTACGCCTACGTCGTTCTTCCTCTCTGCGAGACGCTACGCGAACGCAATGACAGGTTTTCAGAGCGATCGCACAACTTAGAGCTATTGGTCATTTGTACTGACAAAGAACTAATGACAAATGACCAATAACCAATGACTAAACTAACGCTTTCAATAACGCCTGGAGTTTGAGTTGGACTTCAGCAAATTCTTTATCGGGGTCAGAACCGGCGACGATACCTGCACCTGCGTAAAGTCTAGCGCGATCGCCATCAATTAATGCCGAACGAATCCCCACAATGAACTCACAGTTACCTTGCGAGTCTATCCAACCCAGAGGCGCAGCATATAAACCCCTTTCAAAGCTTTCGTAACGCCGAATTTCTGCACAAGCCACGTCTCGCGCTGCGCCAGCAACGGCTGGTGTGGGATGCAGTTGCGCCACAATTTTTAAGGGGTGGACGTGAGGGGGAACGGTGGCGCTAATGGGTGTCCATAAATGTTGGATGTTAGATAGCTGTCGCAGACGTGGCGGTAATGTTTGGGGGGATAATCCTAGTTGTGATAAGCGTTGAGTTATAAAATCAATGACTAATGAGTGTTCGTGTCTTTCTTTTTCACTGTTGAGTAAGCGATTTGCATTCGCCGCGTCTTCGGCTGGTGTTTTACCCCGTGGCGCAGAACCCGCTAAAGCATCGGTGATTAATTGTTGATTTTGAATACAAATTAATCTTTCTGGACTTGCACCGATAAAGTTTTGTCCCTTACCATTACTGGTGGAAAAAACATAACAATTAGGATGAATTTGTCGGAGATTATCTAATGATTTATATAAATTAAACTGATGATTTGCCCGGACATCTAAAGCATCTGCTAAAACAATTTTGCTGAGATGACTAGCTTGGATTTTTTCTAAAGCCGAAACAACAGAACGCTTAAATGCTGTACCTTGCGTTACAGGTTGTTTACTCAAGTGGGTTGAGAAAAAGTCAAGTTTAGGTGAGAAATATTCTAAAGAATTAATTAGTTCGACTTTACTCCATAAATCATGCCAAATTTTATCTAAATTGGTGTTGGCTGTGATTAATAGGTTAGCGACTAAGATACAGTCCTGATTTTTTACAGCTATTTGCCAGCGCGGTAAAAATATCGTCGCGGAAGGAAAAGGATAATCTGTTTGAATATTTTGGTTAAAAAAACTAAAGTAACAAAAAAAACGGGGGCTTGCTAAAGGTTTGTGAATATCTCCAAAAGGAATTATATTTTTTAGACAACTTTTGATAAAATGTTCTGCTTGATTAAATCGGTCTTGCCCATTAATTTGTAATTTTGTGACAGCATCAATCGCGGCGATCGCTTCGCCTTTACCTCTATTCTCAAAGTAAAAATTTATTTCATTTGCTTGCGCTAGTTTATCTAATACAACTAAAGGATCAACCCAGTCGAGTTCTAGGGAAATACTCACAATTTGCCGACAATTATTGGTGAGGCAATTTTCTTGAACCGCTAACAGAAATTGGTATATGTCTTTGTGCGTTACAAAGAAGTTGTTACGACATGGTGAAACTGTCATGGATCTAGGAATAGTAAATTTTTTTTAAGTAATCTTCCTAAAGTGTAATTAATCATGGTCTATTTCTACAGGTAACATATTCAGACGACATTTCACCAGAGTATAGTTTGCTTTGTTTTAGGTATTACCAAACGCTGACAATCTATGCTCAGTTTCAGCCTGCAACTAAAGAATAAGTTTTACTAAGGATATGGTTAATCAGTTCAAAAAAGTGCTGACTATTCAGGGCTAATTACTGGGTAAAATAATTAAATAAGAATTCAGAAGTCAGGATTCAGGAGGCAGAATTAATTGGTGGGGATGTAAGCCAGTTATTAATTCTAGACAACTAGTTTTGAGATTTCTTGAGGGTTGAAATTATTGATTCATACCCCAAGATATAGCAGTCATATTTGATGTGTGAATAACCGAGACAAGGGAGACAAGGAGGAGGGGGTAGACAAGGTAGAGAGATGTTTGTAAATCATTTAATATGGCTATATAGGACTCATATTTGATTTCTGAAAAAAATCAGTACATTCAGATCAGGCTTCTTTCCTACTCCCGACTCTCCATTCCCTATTCCCTACCTACACAAATAAATTCAGAAATCAAACCGGATTCCTATAGGCTGGATTCTATTTTGATAAGCAATCAATATTAACTAATGACTACCAAGCAGATTTCACATTCCAAAAATAAGCTGTGGATGGCGGCAATTAAACCACCAATGTACAGTGTGGCGATTATGCCTATCTGGATAGGAACAGCAATTGCTTTTGCCGAAACCAAGAATTTAAATACAACAGTATTTTTAACTTTTTTAGGAGCAGCAATATTAATTCTGGTATGGGAAAATTTGAGTAATGATGTGTTTGATTCTGAAACAGGAATCGATAAAAATAAACATCATTCTCTAGTGAATTTAACGGGGAAGAAGTCACTAATATTTTGGTTAGCAAATCTGTGTTTGGTAATTGGGTTGTTAGGAATACTCGCGATCGCTACTTGGCAACAAGACCCAACTGTGATCATCATGATGTTAGTGGCTTGTGCTTTGGGTTATATGTACCAAGGGCCACCCTTTCGGCTAGGATACCAAGGATTAGGCGAAATTCTCTGCTTTTTTGCCTTTGGGCCTTTGTTAGTGCCAACGGTATATTACAGCCAAACTCAAACTTGGTCAGTGGCTAGTTTTACAGCTTCGGTGATTGTTGGGATTGTAACTAGCTTAATTTTGTTTTGTTCACACTTTCACCAAGTTAAGGATGACATAGCCGCAGGAAAGCGATCGCCAATTGTGCGTTTAGGTACAGCCAACGGTGCAAAAGTTTTAGTTTGGTTTACCGCCAGTATCTATCCTTTATCTTTATTGTTGGTGATTTTGGGAATCTTCCCAGTCTGGACATTATTGAGTTGGTTGAGTTTACCATCCGCTTTCAAATTATGTCGCCACGTCCAAGAAAATCACAACTATCCAGACAAAGTTAGCAATTGTAAATTTATCGCGGTGGCTGTGCATTTCTGGAGTTGTTTGTTTTTAGGTGTAGGGTTTTTTATTGGGTGATGAGTCGTCAGAGGTACGAAAAGAATAATTAACCGCAGATGAACGCAGATGAACGCAGATAAATTTGTACCTCAACATTCACACTTCGACTTCGCTCAGTGTAAATCACTCAGCACTCAGCACTCAGCACTCAGTACTCAGCACTCCCAACTCAGCACTCCCAACTCAGCACTCAGCACTCAGCACTCCCAACTCAGCACTCCCAACTCAGCACTCAGCACTCAGCACTCAGCACTTTTCACATTTCGTCCTTACCAGCGTAAATTTGCGCGTCCGCTTACTACTCATCATGGTGTTTGGGAGATGCGCGAGGGAATTATTCTGCGTCTGGTTGATGAAGCGGGGAATGTTGGCTGGGGAGAAATTGCGCCTATTAGTTGGTTTGCTTCGGAAACTTTAGAACAAGCTTTAGATTTTTGTCGCCAACTACCCAAAGAAATTACATCTGAAACTATTTTTGCAATTCCTGATGATTTACCCGCTTGTCAATTTGGGTTTGAGTCAGCGTTTGAGGGAGTAGGGAGTGGGAAGGGTGGGAGGATGGTGAAGAAATCTTTCCCCCCACACTCCCCACACTCCCCACACTCCCCTCTCTCCCCACACCCGCTACCCATACGTGAGAAATTCTGGTGTAGTGGGTTACTTGCTGCGGGTGAGGTGGCTTTACAACAATGGCAAAAGCTGTGGGAAGAAGGATATCGTACATTTAAATGGAAAATTGGTGTTGATGCGATCGCCACAGAACTCGCAATTTTTGATAACCTATGTCGTAGCTTACCCGCCTCAGCTAAACTGCGCCTCGATGCTAACGGTGGACTCAGCTATGAAGAAGCCGAGTTATGGCTAGAGACTTGTGACAAAATTCAGGGTGAAGTTACCGCAGAAATTGAATTTTTAGAACAACCCCTACCTGTGAAAGACTTAGCGGGGATGTTGGAGTTAAGTAAATTTTACCGAACTGCGATCGCATTAGATGAATCTGTCGCCACACTCCAACAACTCCTCAGTTGTTATCAACAAGGCTGGCGAGGAATTTTTGTCCTTAAACCCGGAATTATTGGTTCACCATCAAAGCTGCGTCAGTTTTGCCAACAACATAAAATTGATGCTGTATTTTCCTCTGTATTTGAGACTGTCATTGGTAGACAAGCTGCACTTAAACTAGCAGCCGAATTATCTCGCAAAAACAGAGCCGTTGGTTTTGGTGTTGATCATTTTTTTGCCCAAGCAGCAGCAACAAATCCTGAAAATTTATGGAACAACCTTTAACTTATCTGCAAAATTTACCTCCATCTGATTGGTTAATTACTGACAACAGCCATCAATTTTCAGCAATAGCTAAAAAACTATATTTAGAACTCACAGAAATATTAAAACAACGCCACACGCCACCAAAAATTATCTTAGCTGAACGCGAACCAGTCAAATTTCTAGCCAGCTTTCTCGCCGCTTGTGCAGCCAATTGTCCTGTATTTCTCTGTAACCCCGACTGGGGAACCCAAGAATGGCAAAAAGTATTTGAATTAGTCCAACCAGATATTATCTTAGGAATCAATTTTAATTCCCATTCCCGGTTACTGAGCGAACTTGTACTGAGCGCAGCCGAAGTAGCCGAAGTAAACTCCCCACTCCCGGTTGGTGAGCGAACTTGTACTGAACACAGCCGAAGTAGCCGAACCAATACGTACACTTCGACTTCGCTCAGTGTACAGCACTCAGCACTTCCCACTTCCAATTCCCCACTCCCGGTTGGTGAGCGAACTTGTACTGAGCGCAACCGAAGTAGCCGAACCACCACTCCCCACTCCCAACTCCCCACTCCCAACTCCCCCCAAATCATGATTCCCACAGGCGGTTCATCAGGTAACATCAAATTCGCCATCCACACTTGGCAAACCCTCACCGCATCTGTGCAAGGATTTACAGAATATTTTCAGTTAACACAAGTAAATTCTGTTTGTGTATTACCCCTTTATCATGTCAGTGGGTTAATGCAATTCATCCGTTCTTTTACAACTGGCGGTAAACTCACTATTCTGCCATTCAAAAATTTAGAAACTGGACAAATACCTACAATTCAACCAGCAGATTTTTTCCTTTCCTTAGTACCAACTCAACTACAACGCCTTTTACAAAATCCAGAATTAACCCAATGGTTAGCCCAATTCCAAACTATTATGTTAGGCGGCGCACCAGCTTGGCAAGAATTATTCGATAAAGCCCGATTTCATAATATTAGATTAGCACCAACCTATGGCATGACAGAAACCGCTTCGCAAATTGCTACCCTCAAACCTGATGATTTTCTTCAGGGTAAAATTAACAGTGGACAAATTTTACCTCATGCCCAGGTAACAATTCACAATTCCCAAGGCGAAGTTTTACCACCTAATCAAATTGGGAATATTACCATTCAAGCAAAATCTTTAGCCCTTGGTTATTATCCTCATCATTGGGAAAATCAAGATTATTTACAAGTAGATGATTTAGGTTTTTTAGATAATCAAGGTTATCTGAATATAATCGGACGCAACAGCGATAAAATCATTACAGGCGGCGAAAACGTTTACCCGTCCGAAATTGAAGCAGCTATCCGCGCAACTCAATTAGTTGTTGATGTTTGCGTAATTGGTGTACCTGATAAACATTGGGGACAAGCTTTAACAGCTATATATATTCCTCAAAATGCTCATATTTCTCATTTAGAAATCACAACTTTACTAAAAAATCAACTCAGTAAATTCAAAATTCCTAAACATTGGATTTGTCTAGACGATTTACCCCGTAACGCCCAAGGTAAAGTTAACCGTCAAGCACTACAACAAATAGCCGCAGAATTTCTGCACAATTAACCCATATCTTGCACCATTCTCAAGACTTTGTTGGGTTTCGCTATTGCTCCACCCAACCTACTGTTCTTGAGTAGCAGAGAAATGAGAGTTTGACAGGTATTTTGCGTCAGCCTTGTATTATTTTCCATCTTGGAGATTACGTGAATAAATCTCGTCTTCTCGTTGAATTAATTTGTGGCTAATTAAATCACGTCGCAATGTCATGTAATCAGGATGATAACGACTGAGAATTTCGTTCACCATCGGTTCAGTATATTCAACTCCTGGCTCAAACTTCTGAGAAAGCCATTTAAGAATGACTAAACGTTTTTTACGACTTACAGGAATTTCCTTAAGGCGCTGAAATCCATCTGAACTGTTGGAATTACTGTCTAAATAACTGTGTAGAACTTTGTTTTCCCAAGCTTCAGTATCTATATTTTCAATTAAAGATGCTATCCTTCCTGGCGTAAAAATTTCCTTACTGATATTTTCTAAGGCTTCACTATCTAGCTGATACAAACGGCTGTTACCATCAGGGCGCATAGTCACTAAATTTACTTCTTTAAGTTTCGCTAAATGGTGAGATACGGTTGGTTCTTTGAGTTGCATGAGTACAGCCAATTCTTCCACACTACACTCTTGATTTGCCAAAATACCTACTATCTTCAATCGACTTTCGTCAGCTAACACTTTAAAAAACTGTAGCAGGGTCTGAAACTGTTCTTTTCCCATAATTTTGTTATAATCAATTCGATCCCGATCTAATTAGAAAGAAATCGAATTAGTTATACTGCCCTCCTAAGATGCAGTAAGAATCTCCTATTGGTTAATTTTTTTATTAATGTCAATTTTGCGATTTGTTTAGAGAAAAAATGAATTTTCTTAAGTTGTTCTTCACATTTCGCTATGCTGAAACATTCGTTAGTTAGAAAAATCAGAAACCGGACAATTAAACAAGGTACATCTCTTGTACAAGCAGCTAGATTTTTAGGCGCAGACCAGAGTACTTTGTATGTAGCTCTGCAAAAAGGGCAAATTCCCTCAACCACCAGAAATGGCAGGACTGTGATTAGTCAAGGAGCCTTAATGGATTATCAAGCGAGGATCAGACCTCTCTTATAAGTAATTGAAATAGTACTGATTAGAAATTAAAATTTAACCGAGATTGGTAGCGATCGCCTAAACAATGTCAATGATTAATTGACATAGAGTTCTAGTTTAGCGTAAGAGAAACCAATTCAAGATAGCAAAGACAAATTTGTGTAGATAGGCAATGTTTTTGTCGGAAACTGTATTTTAATCAAACACAGATATTTGTCTGGGTAAATTTTTAGTTGATGTTTTGTCAGCTAGACTTGGCGATCGCTTCACCAAAACCATCACCCAAGTTTATTGATAAAGTAATATAATATTTCCCTTGTTGAAATTATGACTACTGTTATTCGCGTTGCAAAACCTGTTAGTCAATTGCAATTGGCTCCTGGTAGTACAGTGACGATACCTGATGTCAGTTGGTCAGAGTTTGAAGCGATTTTGGCGGAATTGGGACACAAGCGGCGTTCCAGAGTAGCTTACAGCCAGGGTACTTTAGAAATTATGGTTCCTTTACCTGAACATGAAATACCCAGAGACCTGCTTTCAGATATTGTCAAAATATTGCTAAAGGTAAAAGGTCTGAGATATCAACCTTTTGGTTCGACTACTTTTAAAAGGGAAGGTGTCGCCGGCGTTGAACCCGACGCTTGCTTTTACATCCAAAATTATCAGCGCATGATTGGTCGTCGTCGCTTGGAACCAGACGACCCACCACCGGATTTAGCAATTCAATCGGATGTTACTTCTAAAACTAAACTTGATGCTTATGCAGCCGTTGGCGTGCCGGAACTTTGGGTTTATGATAACGGCACACTAAAAATTTATCTATTGCGTGATGGAATTTATTTAGTTTCTGATTACAGTCCTTTGTTTGAAGATATCCCAATCAAGCAAGTCATTCCTACTTTTGTAGAACGTGCTTGGCAAGTTGGGAATCTGCAAGCATTAGAAGAGTTTGAAGTGGCGATCGCAAATGGATGACACTTCGGTATAAATATTACACAAGTCGAATTACCCCCCTTAATCCCCCCTTGGAAAGGGGGGAAACAGTAAAATCTAGTAGTTCCCTCCCCTTGGAAAGGGGAGGGTTAGGGTGGGGTAATTCAAAGGTTGGTAGTAATTTAATGACTTGTGTGTACACGGTAGCCCCTAAACCCCTACACCCTCAATTTATTAACCAAACTGCTGTTCAACATCCAAGTTAAACAACATTTGTAAGGTTTGCATACAGCGCCTTCTGGCCTCTACATCCTGCTGCGCTCGTAATTGCACCATTGGATCATGTAAAATTTTGTTAACGATGCCTCGTGTTAAAGCCTCAATGACCTCTTGATGTTTGTCACCAAATTCCGAACCTAACCGCGATAAAGCTTTTTCCAATTCTTGCTCACGGATGGTTTCGATTTTATTTCGCAGACAGCTAATAGTAGTTACAGTTTCTAAACTGCGCCACCACACATCAAAAGCTTCGACTTCTTCATCTAAAAGTTTTTCGGCTTCTTGAGCCATTTTGCGGCGGCTTTCGTAGTTCTGTGCAACGACGGCTTTTAAATCATCGACGTTAAACGCTTGGACATGCGCCAATTCATTTACATCTGAGTGAACGTTACGCGGCACAGAAATATCAAATAACATTAAAGGACGGCCAGGTTCTAAGACTACTTCTAACTTGGCACGGTCAAGTATTGGCTCGGTTGCCGATGTACTTGTAAATACTAAATCACTTTCGGCAATTACAGTCATCATTTCCCCAAGCAGATGGGTGCGGATGGGGTGTTCTGAGAATTGCTGTGCTAATTCTGCGGCGCGATCGCGGGAACGATTCACAATACTAATTTGTGTCGCACCTTTAGAAACTAAATGCTGTACCAACAACCGCGACATTTTGCCAGCACCGAGAATTGCCACGCGACAAGCTGCCAAATTATCTACTTTGATTTGTGCCAATTCCACAGCCGCCGAACTAATAGAGACTGCACCAGTACCAATACTGGTTTCGGTGCGGACTCGCTTACCAGCTGTAATTGCTTGTTTAAATAACCGATTCAAAATTGTTTTTATACCGTTGTATTGCTGCCCCAGTTTATGAGTATTCTTCACCTGAGCCAGAATTTGACCTTCGCCGAGGACTAAACTATCTAAACCTGCGGCGACGCGCATAATGTGCATCACAGCATCTTCGTGCAGCAATACAAACAAGTGTTGTCTTAAAGAAGTTACAGGTAATTTGCTGTGTTCTGAAAGAAATTGAGTAACTTCGCGCACACCTTGGTCAGTTTCGCTGGCGACAATGTAAATTTCCAGACGGTTGCAAGTGCTGAGTATGGCTACTTCGTCAATGTGGGGATAACTAGTTAAATTAGCGATCGCACTTTCAGTTTGTGGTTCTGGAATACTCAGCTTTTCTCTAACTTCGACTGGGGCTGTTTTATGGCTTAACCCCACCACTGCAATATTCATTTCTTATCAACAATTAATAATGGGTTATTAACAATTGGGGAGTTGTGAGTGGTGAGTGGGGAGTAGGTTTTTTCTACTTCCTACTCCCTACTCCCTACTCCCTGAGTCTTTAGTGCAATTGCAGAGTCTTAGGCTGGTCGAACATGTGGATTGTATCGACGAATCTAGCTGTCTTAGACTGGCTAGAAATGACCAAGCTTTGAGTTCTTGCACCACCGTGGAAGAACCGAACACCGTTCATCAAGTTACCAGAGGTAATACCGCAAGCAGCAAATAGAACATTTTCACCAGATGCAAGCTCATGAGCATCGTAGACCTTATCGGGGTCAGTGATGTTCATAGACTTCAAACGCTCAATGTTAGCTTCTTTGCTTTCTCCAATTAGACCTGTTTTGACTACTGCTGGATCGTAGATCAATTGGCCTTGGAAATGTCCACCCATAGCTCGCATAGCCGCCGCAGAAATCACACCTTCAGGTGCAGCACCAATACCCATGAGTGCATGAATATTAGTTCCCGCAAAACCACAAGATATTGCAGCGCCTACGTCACCATCAGAAATGAGTTGGACTCTAGCGCCAGCATCGCGGATTTCTTTAATCAAGTCGTTGTGGCGTTCGCGCTTCATGACGACTACTACGAGTTCATCAATTGAGCGATCTAGACACTCGGAGAGAATTTTGAGGTTTTCGGTGGCTGACTTGTTGATGTCTACCTTACCTTTAGCGGCTGGGGGTGCTGCGAGTTTCTTCATGTAGAAGTCAGGTGCAGCAAACAAGCCACCTTTTTCCGAAATTGCCAACACAGCCATTGATCCAGGCTGTCCGTAGGCTACCAAGTTTGTACCTTCGCAGGGGTCTACGGCGATGTCAATTTCGACTAATTCATCTGGATTACACAATTCTTTGGCATCTTCACGGGTACAGATACCAACTTCTTCACCGATATACAGCATAGGAGCGTCATCACGTTCCCCTTCCCCAATCACGATGCGACCGCGCATATAGATTTTATTCATGCGCTCCCGCATAGCTTCTACTGCTACTTGGTCAGCTGTATTCTTTTCGCCCTTACCCATCCACTTTGCAGATGCGATCGCGGCTTGTTCTACTACCTCAATAATTTCTAACCCAAGCGTATTTTCCACAGAGTCCCCCTCTCAACTGCTCTCTATTGCGTTATTTCATCTAGCCATTTCAGTTTTCAAGTCTACCAAAGTGCCGATACCTATGGAAAATAGTATTGACTCACACAATTGTTAATTTTTGCTGCTAATTGATATCAATCTATACCAGTAACGCAAAAATACAGTTCTTTTGTACTGATAATATAGAAAGATTAACTGAACTTATGAAATCCCTCAATAGATTACCGCACAAGACTTTAAGACAAACTGATCAATTTTAATATGATTTCTCAATCATTCAGTCGGTATAATAAATATCCTTATCGGGTGTGTGCATATAACTAGAGCAAGTCACAAAAACTGCGTATAAGTTGACGAAAAAAATTAGCTACAACAGCAATTCATCTCATCACCTACTCCCGACAAATAAAATTGAACCCGCACGGCCAATAACTGAGCGCAGCGCCGCCCTGAGCCTGTCGTTCGCGTAGCGTCTCCGGCAGGAGAAGGGTCGAAGTTGGTCACTGAGCGAAGCCGAAGTGCAACAACTCCACCCCCCCCCGTTATAAGATGTCAATAAATTCATCCCTCAACTCATCAACACTTCACACTATATGTTGGACTTCCTCAACCCGCTTCTCGGTCGCCATCCCGAAAAAATTAAAGCTAACGTCGAAATATACACTTGGCAAACCTGCCCTTACTGCATCCGTGCCAAAATGCTGTTGTGGTGGAAAGGCGTAAACTTCACCGAATATAAAATTGACGGTGACGAAGCCGCTAGAGCCAAAATGGCAGAACGTTCAAACGGTCGTCGTACAGTCCCGCAAATTTTCATTAATAATCAACACATCGGTGGTTGTGATGACATTTATGAGTTAGATACTAAAGGTCAACTCGACCCATTATTAACTCAGACGGTATAAATACTATCTTGCACTTTTTATATTGGCTGTTTAATCATTTAGAACATAACAATAGTTAATCTGCTTGAATCTCAGGGTGAAGTAGTTATTTAGGGTTAACTTTTGGGTACTACTTAAAGGAGGAATGTAAAAAATTAGGTTTGAAGAATGGAAATTTTAGTTTCATTACTTATTGGTATCATTGTTGGTAGTGGAATAACATATTACATTTTACAGAAGTCTCAACAACGCAAAACCATTAGAGAATATGAATCTCAAATTCAAATTTTGAAGGAAGAATATCAACAAGCTCTCAAAGATGCAAAAAATAGAAGCATAGATGGAAGTCGCGCCGTGATTAAAGGCAAAATAGCCGAACAATTAGCACCCGTACTGCCAAACTTTAAATATTTACCATCTGATGCTAGGTTTATTGGTGATCCTGTTGATTATATTGTGTTTAATGGCTACACAGACCTGAAAGATAATGGTGGTGTTGAGAGTAATTTAGAAGTCGTAATTCTAGATATTAAAACAGGTAATGCGTCTCTATCTCAGTTTCAACAAGCAATTGCTAAAGCTATCAACGCAGGACGAGTACGCTTTGAAGTAGTTAGACCAGAAATATCTGAGCAACAGAATCTGAAAAACAAAAATCAATCTCTGCAACAAGATTTATCTCAAAAAACCTACAGTATTAAGGAAATTCGGAAAACATATTCACGCGCTTATAAACCTTGGAGCAATGACGAAGATGAACAACTAAGACAACGCTACAGACAAGGGGTAAAAATCAATAATTTAGCGGTTGAGTTTCAAAGGAAACCTGGGGGGATTCGTTCGCGCCTTAAAAAGCTAGGATTAATTAAATAATCGGAGGATTTTATGGATAAGATTGCTCAGGAGAGAGATATAGCGATCGCGCGGATGTCAAAAATTGTTGACAATTTAATTCAAGGTAATAATTTATATGAAGAAAGGTTGCAAAAAAGAGAAATAATGCAGCATTTAATTACTTTGCTGGACAAATTTTCTCCAGAAACCATCAAATCAATTTCTGATGATGAATTAAAACATAGACTTGATAGCATTTTAGTATTAGAAGCAGTTTCAGGAACATTAAATGATTTGACACCAGAGCAAATAGAAAAATTTGATGTTGCCGTTAATGGAAGATAGTTGTAATAAAAAAGATAAGTAATATCAGATTGCTGGATGTACCGCAACATTGGCTTATTGCAGAACCCCGAAAAGCATTAACTAATTGAATAAAGAATACTAAAGGTAATGAGTATGTTAGAAGTTACAAATTATCATCAAGAATTGGCTGTGCGAATAGCAAGAATATTAGATAAATTTTTTAAAAATAATAGTTTATATTTGGTAAGATTAAACAAAAAAGAAATGATAGGAACTTTGGTGGAAACTTTTGCCAAGTTTACTCCTGAAGAAATGCGGATAATTAAAGATGATGATTTAACAGAAAGAATTAATAGTATTCTTGTTTTAGAAGCCGTCTCAGGAACACTAAATGAATTGACTCCTGAGCAAATAGCAATTTTTGATGCAGTTGTAGAAGGTAAATAATAAGGTGGCTTATTTACTTGATACAAATATAGTTACCTATATTCTTAAGAGAAATCAAATTATAGATAGTAAAATTCGGTAATTAAGGCGACTCAAACAAGATATTTTTATTAGTTGTATAACTTACTATGAGATAAAAAGAGGTCTTTTGGCTATTAATGCTACAAGACAGTTAGTCGATTTCAAGCAATTTTGTGAATTTTATCCAGTTTTATTAATAGATGATCTAGAAATTATTGAAACTGCCTGTAAAATTCAAGTTGATTTAAAGAGCAGAGGTCATCGTTTAGAAGATGCAGATATTTTAATTGCTGCTACTGCGATCGCACGAGGTTTAATTCTAGTTTCTCACGATTCTGATTTGCAGCGAATACAAGAATTAACTATAAAATTGGCTATCATAGCAGTAGTCAATATACTGAATGCTCACGCCACATATCGTAAAATTTCCACCTCCGCACCTTTATTAACAGCTTCCTCTGCACGTTGTAAAACTTCTTCGCTGACAACAGCACTTAAATAATATTCACCACAATTATTACAAACTTGTGCTGGTACACCTTTGAGAATAACAATGGTATTATCTCGCTCTAAAGTCACTGTCACTAGTCCAGGCTGAGTATTGTCGTGTTTACATATAACGCATTGCATAGATTCAATACCTTTATTTTCGTTTTCTAAAGTTATCTGTCCATAAATTTGAGTCAGGGATATAAGCTGTAACTACATAGCCAGTATCGCTAACTTCATCATAAGATTTTTATGCCCTATTGTAGCCTTGCCACGCCAGTAGGGTGTGTTCCGGCTATGCAAGGATTTCGGAACTGAAAAGAGTGAGAATCAGCCTTAATGCACCATCTTTCTAGGCTAGTTAAGTTAAATTACAGAGTAAGTTTTACTATTTAAGTATAAAATAGTGATGTATTCCATTGCCATAAACCCATGATACCAGCATCAGTTAAACCATCATCTTGGCTAGAAAAAGGGATTCAAATTGAAAAAGTCAATAGTGTGAATCTGTTTAAATTGACAGATGAATTGCAAGACCGAATGCAAGAACTTGTCGATAAAAAATTAGCTGATTCTTTGACACCAAAGGAAGCCTCTGAACTAGAAGCAATTGGCGACTTAATTTTTATTGTTACTTATATTAACGGGCAGATTGTTTCTGCTGTACAAGAATCTCAAGATACGGAAACTTGGGAACAAAAACTAGACAAAAACTAGTACAACAAGGCAAAAGTAAAAAGGTGAGCCATTGCGGTGGACGGGTTTCCCGGCATAAAGCAAATGGTGAACCCGAAGGGCAAAAGTAAAAATAAAAAATAACGATACTAGAAGCCTTTTCGCAATTTCTTATGGTCTGTTTATTTACGCCGACCTGTACTAGATATTGTCAAAGCATTTTGTTTACATAAAAAGACAAACAATATACTTTTTGCTGTGAAGGCGAACAACCGCTATAGTTGTGAACTTAAAGTCTAACCCCTGCCCCGCAAGGAACTTAAGTTCCTTGCTCATAGCAAAAGTCATCTGAAGATGACTCGGTACGCCTAAAATTTCTTATACCAATTCTGTATGAAGATACACTGAATTAAAGAACGAACCACAAAGGGCGCATAGACGCGATAGCGGCTTCCCGAAGGGTAGAACGCAAAGAAAGAAGAGATAAAAGATTAAGTGCAGCCTCACATAGAATTGTTATTAGTCTACTTGAGTAGACTTGAGCTATTAGCCTGGAACTTGAGTTCAAGGCGGGTTACGCAGCCAACATCGACTTTTTATCCTCGGCTGGTAAACCTTCACTGGCAAGGTTACTCATAATTTTTGCTAATAGAAGAATGATGATTGTTGATATTTTATCGTTTAAATTCTACTGATTCAAATACCCGACTTTGCAAAAAAAGTCGGGTATTTAACTATTACGTTAAAATTTGCCGGATTAAAATACTCATGACTTCATCGGCGTTTCCGGTTGGTAATAGTGGACTCCAGTCGCCAACGCTGGCGTAGCCAATTACCTGTAAGCGGTGAATGGTGTTGGTGACGGCTTTGGGAGAACCCATTAACAAATGCTTGATTGGTTCTCGATGGGAAACTGGTGGTTGGGTTGCTTGGCTGCGGATGGTTTGATTTAAGTCTTCTTCACGCAGATATTGTTCTAGTTTTGACTGGGCAGGCTGTTGTAATTGTGTCATGATGAATTTGTAATCGTAGTAGGGTTACATAAAGGCGATCGCAAACTCTGGCCGGAGAACGATCGCCTTTATTCTGTAGTAGGGTTTAGATAAGAGCGATCGCAAACTCTGTTTGGAGGGCGATCGCTTTTATCATGATTTTATCTTAAAGTATAATTTTATACTTGTCAAGCATAAGTGAAAAAATCTTTAGCTAATCAAACGCCCCTAGAAAACCCTGTTTTTCTGACTGCTGAATTTTTGTTGAAAAGTGGATTAAAAACCTGCTGGTTGCTATATCGATGATTCATCTTTATATGTAGTCACAAACAGTTCATATTGACTTTTATTCCTAAAAGTTTTAGATTCATTTGTTGAAGTATTTGAAACTTTTTATCAAAAATACTGCTAATAGTTCCTAACGGGGAGTGAAAAATGAGTGTGAGTAAAAAGGGTGTGTTGAGTGCTGGTGTTGCCTTTGCGGCGCTGACAGGTTTGGTGGCTGGCAGTTTTGGGGCGATGCGGACGAGTGATGCTAATACTAATGTTATGCCTCACCAACAAGCGCCTAACTTACTTGCCCAAGCTAGAAGACTAAACAATTTAACGATAATTTTTCCCAGTCGTTCTGACTCCACAGATTTGCAAAATAAAGCCAATGCTGTAGCCAGATTTCTCTCGAACGAGTTAAAAATTCCCGTGAAAGCCCAAATTGGTGATGATACGGCGGCGGTGGAAGCTTTGAGAGCAAATCGCGCTGATGTGGCATTTCTGAGCAGTCGTCCGGCGTTGAAAGCGGAACAGTTAGCAAATGCAAAGTTGTACCTCGCAGAAGTCCGCGACAATTACTCTGGAAGATACACCTATAATTCAATATTTGTTGTTCCCAACAATAGCTCTTTAAAAACTAGAAATACGGCTCAAGCAACTTTGGGACAATTGCGGGGTAAGCGCATCGCCTTTACTTCCCCAACTTCTGGTTCAGGGTTTGTTTTCCCGGTGAGTGAATTGGTGAAACAGGGATTTGTCCCCAACCGCGATCGCCTCGATGGTTTCTTCGGTCAAGTTGCTTATGGTGGTAATTACAGCAAAGCCTTACAAGCTGTGGTGCGTGGTCAAGCTGATGTAGCGGTTGTGTCTGAGTATGCACTGTTCCCTCCGTACATCACCGCCCAAGAAAGAAGTCAGTTGCGCGTACTGTATAAAATCTCCGGTGTTCCCGCCCACGGTATCGCCATTGATGATGATGTCCCAGTCCAAGACAGAGAAAGATTAATTAACGCTTTACTCAAGTTAAATCAATCACAAAATAACCAACTCCTACGTAACTTATACAATTCCACCGAATTGGTGAGAGTTGATCATAACCGTCACTTGTCCCCAGTTCGCACCGCTTTGTCTCGCATTGGAATTGCACCTTAAGAGTGCTGGGTGCTGAGTGCTGAGTGCTGAGTTAAGGACAATTGTAGGTTGGGTGAAGCGATAGCGAAACCCAACATTCTCGCTTTTGAAAAATACGTCCAGAAGGAGGACAAGGAAGACAAGGAAGACAAGGGAGATAGACATATATTTTTTTGCATATAGCCCCAAAGAATAAAACTTCGTTGGGGCTAGACGAGAACATCCCCTGACATCCTTACACCCCTTAAAAAAATCGATGAATGATTTTGTAATTGAATGTCATAACTTAGAAACAGCCTACACCGCATCTTTGAATCGTCCTATTTTGAATGGCATTAATTGTCAGATAAAACAGGGCGAGTTTGTGGTTTTACTGGGACTGAATGGTGCGGGTAAATCAACATTACTGCGATCGCTGATTGGGTTAGTTCCTTACACCAAGGGAGAAATTAAAATCAATGGTGTAACTATGACACCCCGCACACTGGTGCAGATTCGCCGTCATGTGGGAATGATATTTCAGGGCGGTGGGTTAATTCGGCAGTTATCCGCCATTGATAATGTATTGTGTGGCAGACTGGGCGTGAGGACAACTTGGCAGACATTGTTTGGTTTTCCAGGACGCGATCGCAACTTAGCAATGGATTTACTTGCACAGTTGGGTTTAAAAGAACAAGCCTATCAAAAAACCAGTCAACTTAGTGGGGGACAACAACAACGAGTTGCGATCGCCCGTGCATTAATTCAATCACCGCAGATACTCTTAGCTGATGAACCAATTACAGGTTTAGATGTTGTTGCCTGTCAACAGGTGATGGAAACTTTATCAGAATTGCACCAGCAAGGAATGACGATTGTCACAGTTTTGCATGATTTAGGTATAGCTGCAAAATACGGACAACGTGCGATCGTCTTAGATGCTGGACGCATTGTTTACGACGGAATTTGTGAAAACCTGCAAGCCCAATTTGTCCAATGTTAAATCTCAAGACTCTTCGCCGTTATCCTTGGATTAGTCCCTTACTCATCCTATTAATTACAGTTGTAGTTTATACATGGGCTTTGCAAGGTATCAAAGTCGATTTTGAATTGCTAACCTCTAGCTGGCCTTACATCACCGACTTTGTATCTCGCCTATTCCCCCCAGATACCACGGTTATAGATATAGCAATTAAAGCACTCATAGAAACAGTGCAGATGTCTTTGTGGGGAACTACCGTTGGTGCAATTTTATCTTTACCCATTGCAGTAGCGAGTGCTAGTAACGTTGCGCCTCGTTGGTTGCAATGGTTAGCCAACTTACTCCAAAATGCTGTACGTTCCGTTCCTTCCATCATTTTAGGTTTGATTTTCGTCGCCGCCACTGGCTTAGGCGCACCCGCCGGAACTTTAGCCTTAGCTATATACACCATTGGCTATTTAGCAAAGTTTTATCAACAAGCCATTGAAGCCGTCAACGCCAAATCTTTAGAATCTTTAGAAGTCATGGGTGCATCAAGATTTCAGATTGTGCAGTATGGCATTTTACCCCAAGTGTTACCCTTGGGTTTAGGCTACACCTTATGGATGTTTGAATATAACATCCGCGCCGCTTCAGTATTAGGTGTAGTTGGCGCTGGTGGAATTGGCTTTCAATTAAAGAGTTATATTGATGGTTTTGAATACAACAAAGCCACAACGATGATGTTAGTGCTGTTGGTAGTTGTGACTGTAATTGATACCTTCAGTAGTAAATTACGTCAGCATCTAGATTCGATGTAAGCCATTTTAAAGAAATATTGGACAATAATATAATTTCGTGCATAAAGTGCTTAACTCAATATAAAATTCGCTTTATGCAGATTAAAAAATGAAGAATGATAGCCATTCAAGCAAATAAAGTTAAGAAGAATCAAAGTCAAGCCAGTTCTAGTACACTCAAATGTCTTGTCACGAACTTGCCATTACGAGCGACTCCTGTTGAAGTTGCTAAACAAGAAATACTTCGGCAAATGCTAGACTCTGGCTACTCTAAAAATCAAATATGTCTCAACTCCAGCTTTCTCGGTAAGAATGGTCAGGATTTTTCCGCCGATATTATTGTTTTGTCTACCCAAGCCATATTGCATACTGAACCTTTGCTAGTTGTTAGTATTGGCAAAAAGTCAGCCACTTTTAGTTATGACTGGGTGAAGTCTTGCCAAAATTCAGGAGCAAAAAATTTAATTTGGTTTAACGGAGCATTACTTAAAGTTTTCTCCCTTAACTCTGAAGGAACTTATCGTGAGTTACCACCCTTTATACCCAGTTGGATAGAACTAACTAAACCTGAGCAACTTGGATACCGCTTAAAATCAAGCTTATCTCCTGCATATAACTTAAAACGAATCTTAGCTGACTTACACGATCATTTGTACGGTAATAGCAATATTAGAATTCCTTCTCGTCTAGGGATTGAAATTCAAAAGTTACTCTTATTGAAGAGATTTGATGAGGAGCAGCCTAGTGAAAACAGTGAGTTCTATATTGCTCAAGATGAGTTACCTTGTGGATTTAATGGTCATAAAACAATATCATCTGAGTCTTTCTCATCAGTAGCTTCTCGCCTTTATACATTGCTAAATAAATATGATGCTGTAAGGAATGAAGATCAAAAGATACGTAGTTTAGAATTAGATCCTCCATCTCTTTACTATGCTGTTTTTCATTTAGAAGGGATATCTCTACAAAAAACGCCAACTGATGTTTTAGGTGATGCTCTAGAAACTTTTAGAGCTTATACAGTTAAGAGAGAAGGAGGACAGTTTTTTACTCATTGTTATGTAGTTGATTTAGCATTAAAACTAGTTGGTTATAGAGGTGACGATAACCAGACTTTAGCCGATATAAGTTGTGGTACTTCTGGATTTTTACATCGAGCAAGAACTTTAATAATCAACAGAGCTAAGGAGAATGGTGTCATAAAAGAAGAAGAGCAAAACAAGTTGGTCAGCGAACTAATTCTTGGTGTAGAAATTGACCAAGACCTTGTTCAAATATCAAATACATCGCCGGAATTTTTCAAATTGCCGAATCAGCTTGTTGAGAGACATGATAGCCTATTACCATTTGAACAATGGGAAAAAACTCTTTCTGCTCGTTTAGCCCCAAACTCTAGAGCATTTATGGTGGGAAATCCACCGTTTGGAACAAAAATTACAGTTAAGGATACAGAAACTTTAAAAAAGTATGCTTTAGCACATACTTGGAAAAAAGAAAAAAATCATTGGAAGCAATCTCCCCAAAAAATCATTCCAAGAGCACCAGATATTTTATTTATAGAGCGGAATCTAAACCTTTTAACTCCCGGTATAGGAAAAATGGTTTTGGTTGTCCCTTATCAAATATTAAGTGGCCCCAAAGAAGGTTTTGTTCGAGAATGGTTGATGACGAATTGTAAAATAATTGCTGTTGTTGATTTACCTGAAGATACTTTTCAACCCTATACAGGAACTAAAGGCTCTCTTTTGGTTGTTCAGAAACGAGCTAATCCTAATCCTAACTGGGAAGATGAACCAGATTATCCTATCTTTATGGCATGTCCTCAAAAAATTGGACATGATAGAAGAGGAAGAGCAATGTTTAAAGAGGGTACATCTGATCAAATAGATACTGATTTACCTGAAATTGCAAAAGCATTTGACTCTTTTACTGAAGGAGAAGACCCAAGTAAGGTAACTCAATTAGCATTTACTATTTCCTCCAAATCAATTAAATCTAATACAGATATTCGTTTTAACGCTGCTTATTATCGTCCTTCATCAATAGATTTGAGGCAGCAGTTAGTTACAATTGTTCAGCATGATTTATCTTTAACAATTACTCCCCTTGGAGAGTTAGTTAAAGATATATTCTATCCAGGGAGATTTAAGCGTGATTACACAGAAAGCCTTGAAAATACTGTCCCTTTTCTTGGAGGCTCTAATATTGCTCAACTTATTCCGGTTACTGAAAAACGAATTTTAAAAAATAGCTTGCATTATGAAGAACTTGCACTAAAATCGGGATGGATTTTGGTAACACGAAGTGGTACTACTGGTATTGTTTCTACCGTACCTGAAGACTGGGAAGGCTTTGCAGCCTCAGAACACATAATTAGAATTATTCCAAACCCTGAAAAATTACATCCAGGTTATTTGTCTGGATATCTTAGAAGTCAGATTGGACAAAGACTACTGAGAGATGGTGTTTTTGGCTCTGTCATAGATGAAATTAGTTGCAGTTATATCGCTTCAATACCAGTTCTCCATCCTAAAGATTTGAATCAGGTAGAAAAAATAGGTGAAAAAATCGCTCAAGCTGATATTTTGAGAGCAAAAGCATCTAGCTTAATTTCTGAAACTAGTTCAAAAATTGAGAGTTTATTATGTTAAGAAATTGATATTACTTAATTTTGGGCTTGAAAAGTCAAGAGCTACTTATTATTTTTGCGCTTTTCCTGATAACCTCTGACAACTCTTTCCATTAATTGAAGCAGTTCTTCTAAGGTCTGATTACCTTGGATTTGGTTGCTACGATCTAACATCAGAAATGTGTTGTCAGGTGTATGTCTTCCGCCACGATCTAATGGAATTAAGTGACCTGATTGAATAGTTTTTGGTGTATTTATAAGCTGAGAAAATTCGATAGGAACTAATTGGATAGGGTCAAGATACATTCCAGGTTCTATAGGATGACCAAGAAGCCAAATAAAGCTTTCTTGAATAGAATCAACGGGTAAGGTAGGTGCTTCAGCCATTGATAGTGTCTGTAAAAAATACTTGATCTCAACTAATGTTGCGTCCACCTCATTAGCATAAAATTTATGATCAGGTTCAAAAAGCCATCTTAACCGACGATTTCCATCCGCACCATCTTGTGGTCTACCTGGTACACGTTCTGATGTTGGTTTCCAAGGTGCTGATCTGCGTCCAGCATCCCGAAATTTGGTAATGAGTGCCTGAATCTTTTTGTCTTCGTACTTAGCCGAAAGTAAATGTTTCTTAAAAAAGCTTGTGATTAACGTGATAAGTATACGTACTTTGACTTCAGAGATTTCATACTCCAGACGCGCTAATTGCTTAATCAAATCCGAGTGTACTTCTATAGAAGAGCGTTTCAGTTGGCGGGCTGATATATTAATAAACTCAATTTCTTCTTCTATAAGCTCATCATCAGTTTTATCTTGTGATGTGCTGAAAAGAGAAATTTGTTTGTTCATTAAATTATCAGCTTCCCTTTCTTCCATGATGCCTCTACTTGTTAAAAATCAAACAGAATTACTCTTGAAAATCAAACAGATCAACATAAGAAACGTTGAGGACTTCCACTAATTTCTCAAGCGTATCGAATGACGGCGCATTAATACCGCGTTCAATATTGCTAAGAAACTCAACTGAAATCCCTGTTGCTTCAGCCAGTTGCTGTTGAGTTAAGTTTTTCAATCTACGGATTTGTCTTAGCCTGCGCCCAAATCGTGTTCTGAGATTGCTTATAAATTAACCTAGTAATAATAGTTACTAAATATTAACGAAGTCTGACTTCAATGAAAACGAAGTCAGACTTCAAGTTTCGATATATACAGTAAATTAAGGAGTAGTATTACAGGCGTAATGAGAGTTTATTTAGCATCTATAGAAATCTGCACTCTATAAATTCTGTAGAGACGTTGTATACAACGTCTCTACTTTGAGCGATCGCACTAACTGTTGATTTATGATCAAGGTTAAAACAGAGGACTTGAGTGAATGCAAACCTTTACAGACATTGGTAAATTGATTGTTCGCACACCAGGAACACTTGGTGGTCGTCCTCACATCGCAGGAACCAGAGTATCTGTACAAAGAGTTGCAGCTTGGTACAAAATGGGGCTAAATGCTGAGGAAATAGTTGAAAGAATGGGAAACTTGACTTTATCACAAGTATATGCTGCATTGACTTATTATCATGCTAATCGAGAAGAAATTGAAGCTTACCTCACGACTGAAAAGCTCGTCTTTTTAAGCGCCTATCCTGAAGAGTCATCTAACAACTATAGCAATCCTATCTGAGTTGTGAAAAAGTATTCTTTTTAACGAACCGCAAAGAACGCAAAGGACACAAAGAAAGAGAGGAAAGAAAAGAAAGGAAATTTCACCAATGATTTAGGACTGCTATAACCAATAAAATATTAAAGCTTGGCGTTGCTAATTAGTGGGATGAAGGTTAACTCACGCAGAGACGCAGAGGCGCGGAGCATAAGAGTTTGAGAGATTGAATTTTTAATTTTCATCCTCATATTCAGCAACGCCAAAAATTAAATAACCCAGCTATAACTCTTGCATCTTCTTTGTCAAAGTTATAGCCAAGTTTAAAGGAAACACACTAATCTGCCAACTTTATGATTTTCTCATTAAATGGCAGAAAATTTTGCAGAAACTTTATTGAAATTAGATATATTTATTGGTAGTAATTCTGAACTTTCAGTTTGCTTATCTTCTGGCTGTGGTGCAAAGTGCTTATCCATCACGGAAGCAACTTCATAAGGTTGAATCCGGTTATAGCGCGTTTTATCAGGCATCACTAAGTTGGGGCCTGCTTTGCAGTTTTTCATACAGCCTGTACCTTTGATGGTAACTTGGTCTTCTAGGCCGCGATCGCTCAATGCAGCCTCAAATGCTTGACAAACTGCTTTACCGCCACGTTTCCAACAGTCTGACTTTTGACACATTAAAATTGTCTGCTTCGTCTTTGCAGATTTAACCTTAGCAGCAGTATCCGCAGGCGGTTCCTGTAATGCAACTCTACCTAAATCAGCACTCGCAGCCATTACCCGTTCAGCTTTGAGTGTAAACTCTCTTTTTTTCTCATCATATTTTTTAGTACCAACCACTTGCAGCCAAGTACCTTTAGGTAAGCGCCAATCAAAAGCAGCCCTCAAGGGTTTCGCCAGCTTGACATAGCATTCACCCTCAGAAGTCTCTAAATTTAAACCTTTGAGCTTATAACCATCTTTAATAACAAAATCTATAAATCTGCCTTCTAAGCAAAATTCCGTAATTGATTGACTGTAGATTATACCCATATTTTTTACCCTAATTTCTTACCGACTAAGTTTGTTCTAACCACGTAATAGCTGTCAGACATCTGTCTTTGGCTATGAATTTCAATAGTGACTTTGCCAGCTATTCTCAAGAATCTGAATTAGTTCTGGGCGACAAGCGAAAAACCGTTGCATCACACACCAAAACTGCACCATTGCTAAAGGATGAGCAATTTCCACTTGCAATGGTTGGTTAGCCTCACAAAAACAGGGAATATCTAGCTCATTTAGACGTTGATAGACTTGCCAACGGTCTGCCCAATTAATTTCTACTACGTACTTTTGGTCTATTTCTGAACCGGAACTAAACGATTTCAAGAGACGAACCCTCAAAGCGCGACGAATTTGCAGTAACTAGCCTGCCTTGGCTCCCCGATTTTGCCAATCTGGGGATCACAGCTTCTTTAAATAAGAATAACCTAAGTGCGAACAATTCTCAGTTATTTTTAGGTAAAAATATGAAAGTTTCTCATTAACTGGAGGTTAAAAATTAGCTCAAACCCTTATGTCATCAAGCTTTGACGTGATGGAAAATTTGTAAAAATTTAATAATCTTTTAGGAATTACGTAGTGGGGAGGGTGGGAGGTGTGGGAGGTGTGGGGAGGGTGGGAGGTGTGGGAAGTGTGGGGAGGGTGGGGGGAAAGATTTCTTTAGCATCCTTACACCGTTCGGCTGACGCTCACGGCGAAGCCCTAAACCCTTTCACCCTTACACCCAATCTCTACAGATAATCTTTGTGCGTAAAGCTTATTTATTGATACCCAGTCATAATCAACTGGGTATTAAGTAAGAGCAATAGTAAATAGTCTGCTTTAACTCAGTGTTGCTACTGGGAAAGACTGAACAATGTGCAGGGAAATTAGGCTCAAACCCTCTTCAGTTCTGCTTCTGGGCTTTTGAGTTCTACCTTTTCCTGAATGTCTTTCTTGTTTCCTTTACTGCATGAATTTCTTAATTAGCAATTTCTCCTATTAGTAAATATTTCTACAATCTCTCGATATAAGCCTTAAGAAATAGTTCAAGATTGATATGCTAAAAAGCAAAAATTTGCAATTATCGCCACAAAAAATTTTAGAAATTTATGATATTCTTTGGACTTGCTTTTATTTTCTGAATGTTAATATGTAAAAACTAAGCGGTTAAAAACTATAAACTGCAAAAATAGCGAGGAGAACCATGTCTGATACACAAACTTTGGTACAAAATTTCGGTCAAGTTTATGACAACCCTGTATTGTTAGACCGCAGTGTTACGGCTCCAGTTACAGAAGGACTAAACGTTGTCTTAGCTAGTTTTCAGGCACTTTACTTGCAGTATCAAAAACATCATTTTGTTGTAGAGGGTGCAGAGTTTTACTCTTTGCATGAGTTTTTTAACGATAGTTACAACGAAGTCCAAGACCATGTTCATGAAATTGGCGAAAGACTTAACGGTTTAGGTGGTGTACCGGCTGCGTCTTTCAGCAAATTAGCAGAATTAACTTGTTTTGAGCAAGAATCTGATGGTGTATATTCTTCCCGGAAAATGGTAGAAAATGACCTAGCTGCCGAACAAGCTATTATTAATGTGATTCGCCGCCAAGCCGCACAGGCAGAGAGTTTAGGCGACCGTGGTACACGCTATCTATACGAAAAAATTCTGTTGAAGACTGAAGAAAGAGCTTATCATTTAGCTCATTTCTTGGCAAAAGACAGCTTAACTTTGGGTTTTGTTCAACCTGCTCAAAACTAGAAATCTCATTATCTAGTTCAGTCTTTATATGGTTGCAGCAAAATCTCATAGTACAGAATATTAAGAGAAGGTAAAAAATGACAGAGAGGCAATCAGTATCTCTGTCATTTTTTATTCAGATACACAAAAAATCACAAGAAAAAATAATTCTTTGGTTAGATATTAAAAATTATTGGCAATTAAGTAAATGATAAATACTTTTATTTAAGAAATATTGTGTGTCTTGTTAAATATTTATATCAGCCGGAAAATTATACTTAAATAATTAGAGTATGTAGCAGTTTAGATAAAAATTATTTGCGGGTAATTGCGAATTTACTTTTTGAGAATTAGTTAAAACTGTCAACACAGAAAAACGGGATACCGCGTTAGTCAAGACAAGTAAGATACATAAGATAGTAAAAGAGATATATTCATCAATAGTCATTCGTCGATACTCATTTGTTCTCTGTATATCCTGGTTTTCTTACTTTCTTTTCTCTAGCGGCGAAGATTTAACCCGGAAAACTTGATAATAAACAAGATGACTGAGGGCAAAGACCCTTAAAATAATCAGGATTTGTATTTTCTTACTCCAACCCCAAGACTATGCCCCGCCGTCAAGACCTGAAAAAAATACTACTGTTAGGATCTGGCCCAATTGTGATTGGGCAAGCCTGTGAATTTGACTACTCTGGAACCCAAGCCTGTAAAGCATTACGAGAAGAAGGCTATGAGGTGGTGTTGGTCAATTCCAATCCTGCCACAATTATGACTGACCCGGAAACGGCCGATCGCACTTATATTGAGCCGTTAACACCAGAATTAGTCGCTAAAGTCATCGCTAAAGAACGTCCAGATGCTTTACTCCCAACAATGGGGGGACAAACTGCCCTCAACCTCGCCGTTGCCTTAGCTAAAAACGGTGTCTTAGATCAATATAATGTGGAATTAATTGGGGCAAAGTTAGACGCGATCGAAAAAGCGGAAGACCGGAAGCTATTTAATGAGGCGATGGCGAAAATCGGTGTGAAAGTATGCCCCAGTGGTACAGCCTCATCTTTAGAAGAATCCAAAGCGATCGCTCGTAAAATTGGCAGTTATCCCCTAATTATCCGTCCTGCCTTTACAATGGGGGGGACTGGTGGTGGTATTGCCTACAACCAAGAAGAATTTGAAGAAATGGCACAGGTGGGGATTGATGCGAGTCCGGTATCGCAAATTCTCATTGACCAATCCCTCCTCGGCTGGAAAGAATATGAATTAGAAGTAATGCGCGATTTGGCAGATAACGTGGTGATTATCTGTTCTATCGAAAACCTCGACCCGATGGGGATTCATACAGGTGACTCCATCACCGTTGCACCCGCCCAAACCCTCACCGACAAGGAATATCAACGGTTGCGGGATATGTCGATTAAAATCATCCGCGAGATTGGGGTAGAAACTGGCGGTTCTAATATTCAGTTCGCTGTTAACCCAGTGACTGGGGATGTGGTGGTAATTGAAATGAACCCCCGTGTATCTCGCAGTTCGGCGTTGGCTTCTAAAGCTACAGGTTTCCCGATAGCCAAAATGGCGGCGAAGTTAGCCGTTGGTTACACCTTAGACGAAATTAAAAACGACATCACCAAAAAAACCCCCGCCTCCTTTGAACCGACAATAGATTATGTAGTTACCAAAATTCCCCGCTTCGCCTTTGAAAAATTCCCCGGTTCGGAACCAGTGCTAACCACACAGATGAAATCAGTCGGGGAAGCGATGGCGATAGGGCGCACCTTTAACGAATCTTTCCAAAAGGCGCTGCGTTCTTTAGAAACCGGACGCGCGGGATGGGGTTGTGACAAAGCCGAAAAGTTACCCAGTGGCGAACAAATCCGCGCTTTGTTGCGGACACCGAATCCCGATCGCATTTTTGCTGTGCGTCACGCTATGCAAGTAGGGCTAACTATTGAGGAAATCTATGAACTTACAGGGATTGACCCTTGGTTTTTAGATAAAATGCAGCAGTTGTTGGAAACTGAAAAATTTATCAAGCGCACCCCGTTAAAGCAATTGACAAAAGAACAAATGTATGCTGTCAAGCGGGAAGGTTATAGCGATCGCCAAATTGCTTTCGCCACCAAAACCACAGAAGATGAAGTTAGGGCATACCGTCAAGAGTTGGGAGTCATACCAGTTTATAAAACTGTTGATACTTGCGCGGCTGAGTTTGAAGCGTTTACCCCTTACTATTATTCCACCTACGAAGAAGAAACCGAAGTTTTACCTTCCGAGAAACCCAAGGTGATGATTTTGGGTGGCGGCCCGAACCGTATCGGTCAAGGAATTGAGTTTGACTATTGTTGCTGTCACGCTGCTTATGCTTTAAAAGGTGCAGGCTATGAAACCATCATGGTCAACTCTAACCCAGAGACAGTTTCTACTGATTACGATACTAGCGATCGCCTTTACTTTGAGCCATTAACCAAAGAAGATGTTCTCAACATCATCGAAGCCGAAAACCCCGTGGGAATCATTGTCCAATTCGGCGGACAAACACCTCTGAAATTAGCACTACCTCTGCAAAAGTATTTGCAGGGAGTAGATGCTTCCCAACTCCCCACTCCCCACTCCCCAATCCCCAAAATTTGGGGTACATCCCCCGATTCTATCGACACAGCCGAAGATAGAGAACGGTTTGAGAAGATTCTCCAGCAATTAAATATCGCTCAACCACCAAATGGAATTGCGCGGAGTTATGAAGATGCGTTGATTGTGGCTAGACGCATTGGTTATCCGGTGGTGGTGCGTCCTAGCTATGTGTTGGGTGGACGAGCAATGGAAATTGTCTACTCTGATACAGAACTGGAACGCTACATGACCTTTGCGGTACAAGTAGAACCAGAACATCCCATCTTAATTGATAAGTTCTTAGAAAATGCCATCGAAGTCGATGTAGATGCGATCGCTGATCATACCGGACGGGTGGTGATTGGTGGCATCATGGAACACATCGAACAAGCCGGAATCCACTCTGGCGACTCTGCTTGTTCTTTACCTTCAATTTCTCTCCCCCCCGCCGTTCTCAATCAAATTCGTTCTTGGACTGTGCAACTAGCGCAAGCACTTTCGGTGGTGGGGTTGATGAATATTCAGTTTGCGGTGGTGGGTGCTGGTTCCTACTCTCCCCAAATCTACATTCTCGAAGCTAACCCCCGCGCTTCCCGGACTGTACCTTTTGTTTCTAAAGCTACAGGTGTGCAGTTGGCAAAACTGGCATCATTAATTATGTCGGGTAAAACTCTGGAGGAGTTAAACTTTACAGAAGAAGTCATACCTTCACATATTGCCGTCAAAGAAGCAGTTTTACCCTTTAATAAATTTCCTGGTACAGATACAATATTAGGCCCGGAGATGCGCTCGACTGGTGAGGTGATGGGCATCGACAGCGACTTTGGCCGCGCCTTTGCCAAGGCAGAATTAGCTGCTGGTGAGCGTTTACCCCTAACTGGTACTGTATTTGTGTCCATGAGCGATCGCGACAAAGCCTTAGCCGTTCCCGTAGTCAAGGAGTTTATTGACCTAGGCTTTACTGTGATGGCGACTTTCGGCACACGCCAAGTACTTCAAGAAAATAACTTAAAGGTTGAATTGGTGCTGAAACTCCACGAAGGCCGTCCCCACGTCCTGGATGCAATTAAAAACCAGAGAATACAACTCATCATCAACACACCTTCTGGTGAAGAAGCGCAAACCGATGCTAAACTCATCCGCCGCACAGCCTTAGCCTACAAAATCCCGATTATTACTACCATTGCTGGTGCCAAAGCCACCGTCGCCGCTATCCGTTCTCTGCAAAATACGACTTTAGACGTAAAAGGCATCCAAGAATATTGTATGAAGCGAGAGCCGTAATTCTGCCCGGCGTGGCACTTAATTTAACTGGAGTATGAGGGGTTTGGAGGCAGTGTAAAGATTTCACTTGTCTCCTACCCTTTTTTCATGAATCTGCTTTAAGCAGTATTTACAAGGAAAATTAAGTAATTATTATAGAAGAAACCTTATGGTTCATATTGAGATATTTTAACAAATATGAGTAAACTAATTTTTCTCTCTGCGAATTTTTATTAACTGGCAAGTGCGATCGCCCTCATCCCATCTCAAGCAATTATACTCATTCCAAATACTTGCCAAACAATTGATTGATAGGAGTCTCAGCCCAAAACCACAAATTCATAATTTTTGCCTACCTATTGACCACAGTCTATGGTTCTCATTGTTGCTGTACGAGGGATAAAGCTCGATCAACCACTGTGTTGAGGCTATTACAATCATTCTCAAATTCAATCGTTTTCAGCCTGTGGGGCTTTGCAATCTTTTTAATAAATGTTACAATTATTAACAAAGTTTAAAGATGTAAGGTGTTGTTCTAGCTACTCTTATCTATCCGTAGATACTTGTACAATCTCAGAAAAAACTGTAACGTCTAGCAGTTAATAGCCTAATTTGATTAATAAAATCTGCCGCCCGTAACGGAAGCGTAAATCGTAAACCATATCATGTGTTCCCAAGTCAATTGGGCAGCACCTCAACAAACATCTATTTATCAGTTATCTACTAGTTAGTTGAATGACTACAGCAATCAACCCCCCAACATCACCAATCAGTAGCGCCGTCAAGACGGCCCCGACAGCTACAGACCTCGTGCGGACTTATCTGCGTGAGATTGGCCGTGTACCCCTGTTAACCCATGAAGAAGAAATTCGCTACGGTAAACAGGTGCAGCGTTCAACTGCTTTACAAGAACTTCGAGAATCTTTAGCTGGCAAGTTAGGTCATGAACCCACATTAGAAGAATGGGCGAAGGAAGCCAAGCTAGATACAACCGAATTGAACAAAGCGATCGCCGAGGGTGAAATTGCGAAACGTAAAATGGTCGAAGCCAATTTGCGCTTAGTCGTATCTGTCGCCAAGAAATACATCAAGCGCAATGTAGACCTACTTGACCTGATCCAAGAAGGTAGCATTGGAATGCAACGGGGTGTAGAAAAATTTGACCCCACCAAAGGTTATCGGTTTTCTACCTATGCTTACTGGTGGATTCGCCAAGCAATTACGCGGGCGATCGCCGAAAAAGCCCGTACCATTCGCCTACCCATTCACATCACCGAAAAACTCAATAAAATCAAAAAAGCCCAGCGTCAGTTATCGCAAAAACTCGGACGCGCCCCTTCAGTCGGCGAATTAGCCCAAGAACTAGACCTAACTCCCAAACAAGTCAGAGAATACCTCGAAAAAGCCCGTTTACCCCTTTCCTTAGATTTGCGCTTGGGAGACAACTACGACACTGAACTTGGAGAAATGCTAGAAGATCCTGGTGCTTCTCCCGAAGAGTTTGTTATGCAAACCTCCCTCTCATCGGATTTAGAACGAGTCATGGCGGAACTCACCCCCCAACAGCGAGAAGTCATCACCTTGCGCTTTGGGTTGATTGACGGTCAAGCCTTAACCTTGGCCAGAATCGGTGAAATCTTAAACATCAGCCGTGAACGAGTCCGCCAAATTGAACGGGAAGCCTTAAACAAACTCCGCAAATCCAAAGCCACCATGAATGAGTATTTGGCGAGTTAGTTCTTTGTCATTTGTCCTTGGTTATTAGTAGCAGGACTTACGCATCAAAATTTTCTGTGGGGATTGGGTGTGAGGGTGAAAGGGTTTTGAATACTTACACCCTTATACCCTCATACCCCTGCACCCTGTTCTAAAACCTTATTTTCTCGTTTTTTTGCGTAAGTCCTAAGTAGTTCACAAATGACCAATAACCAATGACTAAATAACTATTAGGCGAGAAAATACTCCGGTTTTGGTACGGTTACACCGACTTCTATATGAGAATGTGCCTGTTAAATTATTTAACAGGAACAATAAAAGGGCAGCGATCGTTAAATATAAGACAGGCACATCTTATCTCAGTTGCAAACATAGCCACCAGCAACAGTAGTACAGGAGGTTAAACGTGAGTAACCAATCTAATCGAGTCTCAGAAGAATTTTTCCCCAGCGACGCATCAGAAACCAGTAACTTACTGTGGCAATATGTTAAATCTTTAAGTCCCGAAACAGTAAGCCATTTATCTAAACCAACATCTCCCGAAGTCTTCCAAGTCATGGAACGCAACATTGTGGGGTTGTTAGGTAACTTACCACCAGAACACTTTAATATGACCATTACAACCAGCCGGGAAAGTCTTGGTCGTTTGCTGGCCTCCGCAATGATTAGTGGTTATTTCCTGCGTAACGCTGAACAACGTATGGACTTTGAAATGGCGCTACAAGGTACAGAAACCGATAATCAAGAATAGGAAGAGAGACAAGGGAAGAAGATGTTTAGACATTAGATTTCTCAGAATAGATTAATCAATAGGTCTGAAATCAAAACTTGTAGCTTTGGGCGACTTCTGCGACAATATTTAAGCAATTACAAGAAATTTGACTATCAATCATATAAACTCGGCAGATTCAAAATTATCCTGCCGAGTTTTTTGATCAGTCTGCGAGATCCCCGACTTCTTCAAGAAGTCGGGGATCTGACCACTCCAGTTGATTAGATAAATCAGTGAAGTACCTACAGCGACCTTCGGTACACTGTAGGCTTCCTGTCTCGCTTGCCACTGCTCTGTTAGGAACACTTTTTGATCAAGCTAAATCTGTAATCTAAAATCTAAAATTGATATGACTTCTATTCCACATAAAATTATTGGTGTCGCCGTCATTTGGAATGACCAGCAGCAAGTTTTAATTGACCGTCGTCGTCAGCAAGGTGCAATGGGTGGTTTATGGGAATTTCCTGGGGGCAAAATTGAACCAGGAGAAACCATAGAAGAATGTATCCGGCGAGAAATAGCCGAAGAATTAGGTATAGAAATTGTAGTCAAAGACCATCTCATCACCATCGACCATACTTATACCCAATTGCGTGTAACTTTAACAGTGCATCACTGTCACCTGTTATCAGGTATTCCCCAACCGCTAGAATGTGAGGAAGTTCGCTGGGTCAGCTTAGATGAATTAGAAAATTATGCTTTTCCCGAAGCTAATGGTCAAATTATCGCCGCTTTAAAAAGTGCTGAGTATAAAGTTCTGAGTGCTGAGTAAAGCAGTTCAGTTAAGAGAATAGTAGCGATAGCGTAACCCAACAAAGTCTGAGTAAAGCAGTCTTTTAACTTTTGACTTTTAACTTTTTACTTACTTATGCCTTCTCCATTTCCTGGGATGAATCCCTATCTAGAGCATCCAGCATTATGGTCTGGGATTCATCATCGCTTAATAACTGCGATCGCTAATGATTTATCACCACAAATTCGACCAAAATATATTGTGGCGATTGAAGAGCGTGTTTATCAAAGTAGCGGTGAGGAATCTTTATTAATTGGTGTTCCTGATGTATCAGTGCAACGAGCGAGGACTAACATCAATCAACCTAATAATATCGCCCTTGTTACTCCCAATGTTGAGCCAATAGAAGTAACAATTCCTTTGCCAGAAGTCATAACAGAAGGTTATTTAGAAATTCGGGCAGTACAAACCAATGAAGTTGTTACAGCCATTGAAGTTCTATCCCCTAAGAATAAGCAATCTGTGATGGGTCGCTTGCAATATGAAACAAAACGTCAAACAGTCTTAGGCAGTTCTACTCATTTGGTTGAAATTGATTTACTCCGTCAGGGAAAACCAATGCCGATTTTGGGTAAAACCATAGAAAGCGATTATCGAATTTTAGTTAGCCGCAGCGAAGTCCGCCCCAAAGCAGAACTCTATGGTTTTAATCTCAAAGATACTATTCCTCAGTTTGCCTTACCTTTGCACCCAGAAGACCAAGAACCATTCTTAAATCTCCAAAAGGTCATCAATGATATTTATGACCAAGGTAGTTATGACTTGAGAATTGATTACACTCGTGACCCCATACCTGTACTATCAGTCACAGATACAGCTTGGCTAAGTGAACTGCTGCGTCAACAAGGTTTAAGGTGAAATGAGCAAATGACAAAAAAACTACTCCCCATTCCCTACTTCCTACCTCCGTTTGGTGAGCGCAGTCGAACCACTGCCTTCTGCCATAACATTGTCCACAAGTAACAATCTATTAATTCAATTCAGTTCATCCCGGCAATTTTCTACAATAATGCCAGAGACTGTAAAAAATGGTGTCAGCAAGCAAATGTCTAGAAATGTTGACGACGTAATGAGCCGCAACCCGATTGTTGTTCGGCCGGAAACTCCTCTAAAGGAAGCTATTCAAATTTTGGCAGAGAAACGCATCAGTGGGCTGCCTGTGGTGGATGATGTCGGTCAACTGGTGGGGATTATCTCGGAAACTGACTTGATGTGGCAAGAAACTGGTGTAACTCCGCCTGCCTACATTATGTTTTTGGATAGTGTGATTTATTTAAAAAATCCTGCCACTTACGATCGCGATTTACATAAAGCGTTAGGGCAAACCGTGGGAGAAGTGATGAGTAAACATCCGGTCACTATTTCCCCCAACAAAACCTTAAAAGAAGCAGCACAAATGATGCACGATCGCAATGTGCATCGCTTACCTGTATTAGATAGCCAAGGTCAAGTTGTTGGCATTCTTACCCGTGGTGATGTGATTCGGGCAATGGCAGCAAGTTAATCATGGTCATTAGTCATTAGTCCTTTGTCATTAGTTAGGAGTTTCTTGACTATTGACTATGGACATTTGACGATTAACTATGGAGATTTTTTAAAACATTTTAGAAGTTAGGATCATTAAATGAGTATTACTCCTGAGTCGGTAAGACAAATGCTCAGTTCTGAAGATTTGGGCGATCGCCTGCGTGCTGTCAATCAAATCCGCGACTTAGAACCCGCAGTTGGTTTAGAACTTGTGCAGATTGCTATAGGTGATAGCAACTCAAGAGTGCGTTACTCAGCCGTGAGTCAGATGGATACACTCGGTACACAGGATTTGCAATTGTCTTTGGATATTTTACGCGATCGCTTGATCAATGACCCCGAAGCCGATGTGCAAGCCGCCGCCGCCGATTGTTTAGGTGCGCTCAAATTACACGATGCTTTTGTAGATTTACAGCACCTTTACCACTCTACTAATGAGTGGCTAGTTCAATTCAGCATCATTGCGGCATTAGGCGAATTAGGTGATCCGCGTTCTTTTGACTTACTCCAAGAAGCTCTGTCATCCGAGAACGAATTAGTCCAAACTGCTGCGATTAGTTCCTTTGGTGATTTAGGAAATACCGCCGCAATTCCTTTATTAGCACCATACTCTACTAATCCCGATTGGCAAATGCGTTATAGAGTCGCCCAAGCTTTAGCCAGACTGGGTGGCGCAGAAGCCAAAGCGATATTGGAAACTATGGTGAATGATCAAGTCGAAGCAGTCGCCACAGAAGCACAGAAATCTTTGCAGACTTTTTAGTGATTCGTTAATTTAGGCGATCGCACCGTTGTGAGTTGCAGGTGCGATCGCTCTCCACATCAGAAAAGTCTTAAGATTCTTTGTGTCACAATTGAGGAACAAACAATAAATCCCACAAACGAGCAAGCGCAAGCCTGTGTGCGTGTCTGCCAAATGTTATCAAACACCTATCGCAGTATAGAGTTATTCCGCTTTGATGACCAAACCAAAATAGTGTTTATTTTTGTGAATGAGGAAATTCAAATCATTGTACCCCCTGATGGAAATTGGAGGTTTTTCAATGCGTCCGAATTTTGAAGCTATGACTAACAAAGAATTGATAGCTTATGCGCTGGCACATCGTGAGGATGTAGAGCCTTTGCGTGTACTGTATAGTCGTCGTACTCCAGACTCGGAAGCGACATGGTACGGGCCAATGTTTGCTGAAGATGGTACGCCAATTGAAGAGAATATTCGGATAGCGGAAGAAGCACTTAGACAACGTATTGAACAAGCAGAGAAAAGAAAACAAGATTCTCAAAGTTAGCTTATCCACCAAATACTTGCGGCCAAGTTGTCACCATAAAAACTGCAACTGCTGCAACTGCTAATAAACCTTGAATCAAATTTCCGACTAATGTACCGACGACAATTCCAATACCTGCTTTCACTGCTGGCCATAATTCTCGGCGGTAAATAAATTCACCGACAATTGCACCTAATAGTGGCCCCAGTAACATTCCGAGTAACGGCCCGCCAAAGGGTAAAGCTGGTAAGAATCCCAAAATTCCTAATACTAACCCTACAACTGCGCCAATTTGTCCCCATTTACTAGCACCTGCTTGTTTTGCGCCGATATAACTGGCTAAAAAATCAACGCCTACACTTAATAGCAAAACAATTATTGTAACTATTAACGGTATCTTAATCGCTGCAAAAGAACCGCTAACAATTCCCCAAATAATAATTGCGGTTAAAATTAAGCTGCTACCAGGAATTGCTGGCACTACAGCACCAATAATTCCCACAACCATTAAGGCAATTAGTAACCAATAAATAATTTGCATAAGTAATTTTTAATTATGAAGCATCAACGCTGATTTGTTGGAGAGTTACGGCTAATTTATCAGCAATGCCAGCAATCCAATTTTCATCTTGTTTGGTGTAACTTCTGGGTGCATTGGCTCCTAAAATCATCGCACCTTGATTGCTAATTGGTTGACAAATTACTCCTTGAGTATTTTCGGGTAAGTAATCAAATTCTATTCTGCCGGGGTAGAGGTTTAAAGCTACTAAATAAACTGGCTGTTGTTTTTCGATAACCCGGTTGAAAATTGGCCCTGGTACGACTTCTGTTTTAGAACCCAGAATACCGCGACGTAACAAAACTTTGCCTTGATATACAACTACCAGCGATCGCGTGACGGTATTCGTTAATATCAAGTGAGATGCCCAGGCTAGTTCTGTTTTCACGGCTTCTGGTAAGTCTTCTGACAGGATAAAACCTTCTTCCCCAATCAGTTTCACAACTTCAGGCGATCGCGGCTGTACTTGCTGCCAAATTAACCCCGTTAAAATTAACACAGCACTTAAAATTACACCCAACACATCGCCACGGGATTGGGATTCTGTAAGTTCTGGTGTTAATAAACGGTTAATCAGCAAAAGTATAGCGCCTAACCCACCAACAACTAGGGGTAAACGGCGCAGAACTCGATTGGGATCATCAGGTTTAGTCATCTTAAGTGCTGAGTGCTGAGTCACCGAAGTTTGCTCAACGCGGGGAACCCGCGCACGCAACTTCTCGCTGAGTGCTGAGTAATGAACGATAAGATTTCATACTTCACACTTCATACTTTCCTTTACTCTTCTCCAGGTTCAATTATGCGTTGAAACAGATAACCTGTACCGCGTGCAGTCAGGATTAGTTCTGGGTTACTGGGATCGTCTTCTAATTTTGCTCGTAACCGAGATATATGCACATCTACTACCCGCGTATCTACATGGCGTTCTGGTGTGTATCCCCAAACTTCTTGCAAAATTTCGGAACGAGAGAAGGCTTCGCCAGAACGACTAACTAGCAATTCTAGTAAACTGAATTCCATTCCTGTCAAGCGAATGCGTTCATCGCCTTTGTAGACTTGGCGTTTGTTGGTATCGATTTTGATATTCCCTACGTGAATTACACCCGAACTGGGGATACCCGACGCACCTGTTTTATCGACACGGCGCAAGACTGAGCGAATCCGCGCTTCTAGTTCTTTGGGGGAGAATGGTTTAACTACGTAGTCATCAGCACCTAATTCTAAACCTGTGATGCGATCGGCAACGTCCCCCAAGGCTGTTAGCATAATGATAGGGACATCTGATTCCTTACGTAATTCTTGACACACGCCGTAGCCATCCAGCTTTGGCATCATCACATCCAACACTACTAAATCAGGATCAGATTTGCGAAAAGTGTCCAACGCTTCTTCACCGTCGCCAGCCGTCACCACATCGTAGCCAATCATCGAAAGGCGCGTTTCTAAAATCCGACGAATGCTGGCTTCATCGTCTACCACCAGAATTTTTTCTTTATGACTTTCCAAGTTTCTCAATTCTCCTTAACTAAAATTTTTCATGATTAATTTTTAATACCATAATATTAAGATATCATTCCCACAATTGATTTGAAAAATGCGGTAGAACCCAGTTTTGTTTGACTTTAGATTTCTGTAAGAATTAAGAAAAAATTAAGAATAATTAACTTAATTAAGATTTAAGAATGCCTAAGCCTAAAACCTTTTACATTTGTAACGAATGTGGTGCAGAATCTCCCCAGTGGTTTGGTAAATGTCCTAATTGCGGAACCTACAATTCTTTAGAAGAACAATTTGCGATTCAATCTTCTGTGGATGTCCCCACAAGAGGCGGAGTCAGCAGTTGGCACAAAGAGCAAAATAATGGTAAGCCTAATGCTAAACCAGCAAAACCGCGAGCTTCACTGACTTTTGATCAAATTAGCGATCGCCAAGTCACGCGCTGGGAATCTGGCTATGGAGAATTAGATCGAGTCTTGGGTGGTGGCGTTGTTCCCGGTTCAATGGTGTTAATTGGTGGTGATCCGGGAATTGGGAAATCGACATTATTGTTGCAAGTATCCAATCAACTGGCGCAGAGATATCGTATTCTTTATGTTTCTGGGGAAGAATCAGGACAACAAGTCAAATTGCGGGCTTTGCGTTTGGGTGTGTCTAAACCGATGAATGTAGTTGGGGATGCTAATGATAAACAAACTGAGTCTCAGGAAAATACAGAAGCATCAGAAACATCCGCTACTACCGAAGCATTAGAAGCAGAAACACCAGAAGGCATGAGTGCAGACTTGTATGTATTACCAGAAACTGATTTAGAAGAGATTTTACGGGAAATAGATTCCCTCAGACCGAATGTAGCGGTAATTGATAGTATTCAAACGGTGTTTTTTCCGGCTTTGACATCTGCACCTGGTTCGGTAGCCCAGGTAAGGGAATGTACCGCCGCTTTGATGAAAGTGGCGAAGCATGAAGATATTACGATGTTAATTGTGGGACACGTCACCAAAGAAGGTGCGATCGCCGGGCCGAAAGTTTTAGAACACTTAGTAGATACAGTATTGTACTTTGAAGGCGATCGCTTTGCCTCCCACCGCTTATTAAGAACCGTGAAAAACCGCTTCGGGGCCACCCACGAAATCGGTATCTTTGAAATGGTAGAACACGGACTGCGAGAAGTTTCTAACCCTTCAGAGTTATTTTTAGGCAATCGTGATGATCCCGCACCTGGGACAGCAATTGTGGTGGCTTGTGAAGGTACACGCCCGATTGTGGTGGAATTACAAGCCTTGGTTAGTCCGACAAGTTACCCCTCACCCCGACGCGCTGGAACTGGAGTAGACTACAACCGCTTAGTCCAAATTCTCGCCGTCTTAGAAAAACGTGTGGGGATTCCTATGTCTAAATTAGATTCTTATGTTGCTTCGGCGGGTGGATTGAGTGTAGTAGAACCAGCCGTAGATTTAGGAGTTGCGATCGCGATTGTTGCCAGTTTCCGCGATCGCATTGTTGACCCTGGTACAGTTTTGATTGGGGAAGTCGGCTTGGGTGGACAAGTCCGCGCCGTTTCCCAAATGGAACTGCGGTTAAAAGAAGCAGCTAAATTGGGATTTAAAAGAGCGATCGTCCCGAAAGGCACAAAATTTCCTGACCTTAATCTAGAAATCTTACCAGTATCCAAAGTAATTGATGCAATTATCGCCGCCATCCCCCATCAAACACTAGAAGATAGCGATTTCGATCCCGACGATGACGAATAGGTAACTTTCTTCCCCACTCCCAACTCCCAACTCCCAACTCCCTAGCAAATATGACAGCCACCATCACCCAAACCTACCAAATCACTTGGGAAAAACTACCCGAAGATTATATTCTGCCTGATGAACCAGTGGACAACATCAACCAACCAGCCTTAGCCGCAGCCTTAACCCAAAGCCTAGAACTAGCAGGAAAACTCCCAGTTAATGCGCTGACACCAACAAATTACGGCATTTGCGCCACTTTAAACGGTGCAACAGTTGTCAAAGCACCAGATTGGGCATATATTCCTAACATTACAGTCAGCAGAGAAGAAGTAATTCGCAGTTACACGCCGCAATTAGAAGGAGACATCCCCATAATTGTGATTGAATTTCTCTCTGATAAAGATGGCGGAGAATATTCCATCAAACCAACGTATCCCCCTGGTAAATGGTTTTTTTACGAGTGCATTTTAAAAGTACCAAACTATGCAATTTTTGAACCAGCCAGTGGTAACTTAGAGGTTTATTTGTTAGATAACAACACAGGTAGGTATGCCATACAAAGTCCTAACGAAAACCAACATTACTTGATAGCCGACATGAATCTTTACCTTGGTGTATGGCAAGGTACACATGAAAATCGTACAGGTTATTGGTTGCGCTGGTGGGATGAAAATGGACAATTATTATTGTGGGGTTCTGAGTTAGTTGAACAAGAACGCCAACGTGCAGAACAAGAACGCCAACGTGCAGAAAGACTAGCAGCACAATTACGAGCAGCAGGTATTGAACCACAAGATTAAATTTTTGGTCAATACTTCCATAACATAAGCTTTAATCCCGCACCCCACTCTTCCTTATCTGATACCATTTCACTTTAAAAATGATACGGATATGCAAGTAGCGCCTCGACTTCGCTCGGCGACCAGAAGCAGAGTTGCAGAGGAAGCGATTTCTATCAGTAATTTCGTGAAATGGTATGAACAGTGGGGTTTACTCTGTCTGTATTATTTCAGTTCCGGAAACTGCTTAATTGATATTGGATCTATAGCCATCCTCGATAATTTGCGCTCACAAATTAAATAGGATAGTGAAACTTATTTCGCATTGAGCAACAAAAATTACCTCTAAATTCAGTTGTTCAATTACTAACAATCTTAATTCAGTATTAATTATCGGTTTTCTGGTCAATATGCAGTTATCTAAAAACAACAAAAGCGGATATTTAGCAGCAATTATCGGTAGTTTTATCGGTGCTGTGCCACTTTTATATTTAGGTGGTTATTTAGGTAGAGAATACGTAATTAAATTTATGCCTAATGCTGAATTAGAGGGTATTATACCACCTTTAATGGGTCAATTTTTAGGTTGGTGGATTGGAGAAGTGCTTGGATGTTGGATAGCTTTACGCTGGCAGAATTATAGAAAGGTAAATAAAACAGTTAAATTATTAGCAATACTAACTCCGATTGGGATCATTATTTGGGTTGTAACTTTTCTTTTTGCATTCCAATTGCTCAATCGTAGTTTTAGTGATACGGAAATTTTGCAATTACAAAATCAAATCAGACCAATATCTGTCGGTTTATGGATAATTGCCTTAGCATGGCTGGCGAGATTTTTAACAAAACCCCTGCCGCGCGATCGCTACACTTATGAGTAAGCAAACCTCCGTGAGAAACAAGATCCCCGACTTCTCAAAGAAGTCGGGAATCTGAACAAACGCAATTCTCTGAGAATTGGACGTAACGCAGTATCTTTCTCGGTGTGTTAAGCGTTACCATAAAGCATCCTAAAATTTAAGGTTTACTTTAATAAGTCATCTCTTAGTTATCATCTAGTTCTGCAAATAAACTTTCTAAGTCTTGACGACCACTAACAATTCGCAAAATAGTGACTCCATCATCAATAACTTGATACAAAATGATATATCCATTTAGTGGTAAACCACGCAATGAATCTTTAACATGAGCATAGCTACGCCCCATATTGGGAAATTGAGCCAATTTTTGACACTTATTATGAAATTCTCTAAAGATTCTTTCGCCAGCTTCCAAATTTTTATCAAGAAAGTAATTAGCAATATCATTTAAATCACGAATGGCAGATGGCGCAATAATATATCGGCTCATTCCGTACCCTCACGCGCCTTTTGAAACCTGTCGAGTATTTCCATAACTACTGTTTCTCCATCCAAACCTTCCCCTCGTTCAATTTCAGCAATTGCAACATCAACTTTGTGCCGAGTTTCTTCTATCCACGAAATGTAGTCAGTATTTAGTTTCTCTAGCAGTTGAAATGCTATATCAATAACCTCATCTGCATTAGTAAATCTGCCACTAGCGATTTGAGCTTGGATAAATTGCTCATGTTCTGGCTTAAGTTGGATATTCATAATTGTTGCAATTAGCTTTATTTAAATAGTACTAACTCCAGAAACAGTTTAGGAATTAAAACAACTGTATAACCCCAACTTTTCATAGAAGTTGAGGTTATGAGCTAATCTACAGCGTTTTTCATTCTAATGAGCTACATTTATCTAGCCTCTATCCCCTATTAACTTGTATTGCACTCAACCGGAAAACGCTGTATCAGTTTCAAACCACTGCGATACAGTCAATTTCTACCATTACATCTTTTGGTAAACGCGACACTTGAACACAAGCACGCGCTGGGGCTGTATCTTCAGGGAAGTATTTAGCATAAACCGCATTCACGGCAGCAAAATCATTCATATCAGCTAAAAACACTGTTGTTTTGACGACATTGGCAAAAGTCGCCCCAGCAGCTTTTAAAATTGCTTCTAAATTTGCTAATACTTGCTCAGTTTGCTTTTTGACATCATCTGTGTAAACAACATCACCGAGTCGAGGATCGATCGCAATTTGTCCAGCCACAAATATCATTTGACCAGAAGCTGCGATCGCTTGATTATACGGCCCCACTGGTGCAGGTGCTTGATCAGTATTAATAACTTGTCGTGTCATAGATATTACTTTTTCTGGTGATACTACCTGTTTACCGACTTCTACCTCAGAGGCGATCGGTTTGTAAATTTCTCCATCAGGCATTATCGCACCAGTTAGGTCAGCATCTATAAAGCTGGCTCCATAAATATTCGCCCCAGTTAAATCAGCCTTCCTCAAATTTGCACCGTTGAGATTTGCTTTAATTAAATTTGCATTTACCAAACAAGCCCTCTCTAAATTTGCTCCTTGCAAACAAGCTTTCTTGAGGTTTGTTTGTCCCAAGAAAACTCTAACTAAATCTGCCTCAGTTAGATTTACCTCTGATAAATTACATTTCTCTAAAGTAACTCCCCGAAGTTTAGCCTTATGGAGATTAGCACCGTGAAGATTTGTATCCAAAAACTTGACTTGAGTAAAATTTACTTCAGTACAATCTGCTTGGCTAAGATTTCCATTGCTTAAATTTGCACAACTTAAGTCCGCACCACTTAAGTCTGCCAAACTAAGATTTATTGAAGAACCATCTATTCCAGTCAAATTTGCATTAACAAGGGATGCTCTACTGAGGCTAGTGCTATTAAGTTTTGCATTAATGAGGATTGCCTCACTCAAGTCCGCGCCATTCCAATTTGCTCTAAGTAAGTCTATTTCACTTAAATCCGCACCTTGAAGGTCTATACCTTGGCGATTTCCATTGTGAAATTGTCGTGATCCTGCTGCATATCTTTCTAAAAGTTCCTCAGCATCCATAATGCACCATTGACTACCACTGACACAGTATAATCGCAATGGTTGTATGTCACCAGTATTACTCTCTCTGCGGAGATGATATCAAACCACAACGCTGGGAACAGGGAACAAGTAAGTAATGAGTAATAAGTTAGGACTTATACCAATTTTTTATGAAGCTGCATAAAATCTGATCTCCTTGAACCTCCCCTTCAAAAGACTACGGTGTACACACAAATCCAAATCCGAGTTGAGTGCATCTATCCCGCCTCGGAATCAATTCCGAGTCTCATAGCACAAGTCCTCTCAAGAGGACTCAACAAAAGACTCATTCCACTTCACTTGAGTGGACTTTGGTTATCAGCCTGGAACTTTAGTTCAAGGCGGGATAGGTTTAAGACTGCGAATTTTCGACTTGTGTGGACACCGTAGCTATTCATTACTCATCAAAGTCAACGCTTTATCTCAAAGCATTCATTCAACGTCTTTGATGCGCGTTTTGCGTTCTAAAATTTCTTTCAGTATTAATGTGACGACTGCTAACAGTGCCAAGAGTACAGCCGCAGAAAAGGCAGCTTCAGTTTCATATTGCTTGTAAGCATCTTCGACAAACAAGGGTAAACTCTGAGTTTTGCCAGCAATGTTACCAGAAACTACCGAAACAGCACCGAATTCGCCCATTGCTCTGGCGTTGGTCAAAATTATGCCGTAAAGTAATCCCCAACGAATGCTAGGTAAGGTGACGCGCCAAAATATTTGCCAATCTTTTGCACCCAAGGTTTTAGCTGCTTCTTCTTGGTCACTACCAAATTCCTCTAATACAGGAATGACTTCTCGTGCGACAAAGGGCATACTAACAAAAGCGGTTGCTAATACCATTCCCGGAAAGGCAAAGATAATTTTAATATCATGAGCTTGGAGAAAAGGGGCAAACCAGCCGTTGCGGCCATAGAGTAAGACAATCATCAACCCAGCAACTACGGGAGAGATAGAAAAGGGTAGGTCGATAATACTTAAAACTATGGCACGACCAGGGAATTTATGTCGTGCGATCGCCCAAGCTGCACACAAGCCAAAAACGGTATTTAACGGTACAGCAATTAACGCCAATATTAAGGTTAGCCAAGCTGCATGGAGAAACGCTGGGTGGGTTAAGTTGGCAAAAAACGGGGTTATTCCTTTTTTAAAGGCTTGGACAAAAACGTTAATTGCTGGGATGTATTGAATTAATGCTAAATAACCAATGGCAATGCCAATTAAAACTGTCGGAACCCAACTTTTCTGTTGTTTGGGGTTAAATCTTGGCTCATTTACTGTCATATCTTCTCGCCCACGCTTGTAAGAAATTAATTGCCAACAGCAGTATTAAAGAAATTGTCAACAACACCATCCCAATCACAGTCGCGCCAGAATAGTCATACTGCTCTAATCTCTGGAAAATCAACACCGGCGCAATTAAATCTTGAAAGGGTGTATTAGAAGCAATAATTACTGTTGAGCCATACTCACCAACTGCACGGGAAAAACCCAAAGCAACACCCGTCAAAATTGTCGGAAATAAAGGCGGTAAAATGACTTTCAAAAAGGTTTGCCATTGGGAAGCACCCAAACACCAAGCCGCTTCCTCAATGTCATGTTCCATTTCTTGCAATACAGGTTGGACAGTCCTCACCACAAAAGGTAGGGAAATAAATATCATGGCTACACCCACACCCAAGCGAGTGAATGATACTTTAATTCCCAGAGGCGCTAACAGTGAACCAATCCAGCCATTATCGCTGTAAACTGTTGCCAATGTTAAACCCGCTACAGAAGTTGGCAGGGCAAAGGGTAAATCTACTGTGGCATCAATTATCCTTTTTAAAGGAAAGTCGTAACGCACCAAAACCCAGGCAATTAAAGTACCAAATACACCATTGAGCAACGCCGCCCCTATGGATGTCACAAAGGTTACGTTGTAAGTTGCCAAAGCAACATCGCTAGTGGCAATTTCCCAAAACCTAGCAGGTGGTTCGGTACTGGCTTTTAAGAACATAGCTGCTATTGGCAAAAACAACATGAATGTTAGATACGCCAAAGTAATGCGCCATGTCCAAGGCAAATTAATCAACTGATGCAGAAATTTCTTCCAAACAGGAGTTTCGGCAACAATGTCTTGAGGTGATGACGGGGAAGATACAGCCATAAAAAAATATCAATTTATCCTGTGTGATTGGTCATTGGTCGTTGAACAATAAAGCCTTGATGTCCGTTTATTGTTCATTGACTCTTGACCATTGACTCTTGACTAGTTACTTTTTCTTTTGGGCTTGAATCTTGTCAAAAACACCGCCCTCAGCAAAGAATTTCTTGTCAATTTCACTCCAACCACCGTAATCTTTGACTGTGCCTAATGTTTTAACGCTGGGGAACTTGTCTTTGACTTCTTTGCTTTGGGCTACAGTTTCATCAACTGGTCGGAATCCCAATTTGGCAAATTCTTGCTGTGCTTCTGGAGTGTAGAGATATTTCACAAAAGCTTCTGCTACTTCTCGATTACCATGCTTATCAACATTTTTATCTACCACAGCAACTGGGTTATCGATAGAAATATTTACATCAGGAACGATGTAATTTACTTTTTCACCCTTCTGTTCAGCTAACACAATTTCATTTTCGTAGTTGATTAAGGCATCACCTTGACCTTGTTTGAAAAATGCGTCAGTTGCTTCACGGGCATCCTTGGTCAAAATTGGTACGTTATTATACACTTTTGTGACAAATTCTGTGGCTTTAGCCTCATCTCCGCCAGTTTTAATGACTGCGTTCCACAGTGCTAGGAAGTTCCATTTGGCTACACCAGATGTTTTTGGATCGGCGGTAATTAATTTTACGCCTTCTTTTGATAAATCTGTCCAAGTTTTGATGTTTTTCGGATTACCTTCACGAGTAACGATCGCCGCAACGGATTTCGATACAATACCGTTATTGGGAACTTCAGTTTCCCATCCTGCCTCAATCAATCCGGCTTTCTGGATCTTTTCTGTATCTCCAGCCAATGCTAGGTGAACTACATCTGCTTCTAAACCATCGATGACGGCGCGAGTTTGCGAACCAGAACCACCATAACTTTGCTTGAAGGTGACAGTTTGATTATGCTCTTGTTTCCACTTCTCTACAAACTTGGGAATAATTGCTTCGTGAGCAGCTTTAGTCACCGCGAAGGAAACTAAGGTGATTTCCACATTGGATTTATTTGCTGCAACAGGACTAGCAGCAGGTGTAGTACCATCACCAGAACTACTGCTATTTCCACCAGAGCAGGCGGCCAGCGCCACACTCAAAATAGCTCCTACTAAGGTGAGTGATACAAAACCTTTGAGTGAATTGAGTCTGAACCGATATGGTCTATTCTGAATTTGCTTCAGGGGATGCTGCCAAAATTTCATTCCGTGTTTCCTCTCAATCTACGGTAAACTGATGTATATATGGTTATATACGATTTATGGTACTGGATGATTGCACGTATTAGTAATGTTTAATTGCAAACTCAATAAAAAATTCATATTCTCTATCGACAATAGGGAGATTGTAACAGTTTTGTTGGCAATTAAAAATACTTAAGTAGTTTTGATGAGGGAGGGAGACTTTATTTATTCTTGAAATAAGTCGCATTGGGGCTGTCTGGCAGATGAATTGGTATTATTGTTTCGATTAAGATGTTTCTAGCTGTATTCTGAAATCTGCCAACATGAGTTTTAGAGAATGGGCAACCAGGGTGCTATTAATTTCTCTAGTGTTTACTGCTTTGAGTGTGGCACTGTTGATTGGCAAAATTAACCAAGCAAAAATCCATCAAACCACCTCATCAAATCAAGAGATGACGACAGCTTGGAGTGAATATCCTCAAGTAAAGTTGCAATCTTCTAAAAATCAATCAGCCAAGTCTCCAGTCATTCCCAGGCAAAATCTTGGCAGATATCGAACTACAGAGGCTTTTGCGAAATATCAACCAAGATATGAGATTGCCATAGTAGACCCTAGTAATTATGGCGATCGCTACACTCAAGATATTTACGGTGTCACACTCACCAATCCAGCTATTATCGTACTCCATGAAACTGGTTATTCTGCGGACAGTGCGATTAATTTCTTTCAAACACCCCACGAAGATGAAAGTGTCCAAGCAAGTTATCATTCCTTAATTAAATTAGATGGCACAGTTGTTTATTTAGTCCCACCAGAAAAACGCGCTTTTGGGGCGGCTAACTCAGTGTTTGAAAGCTTTAATGGCGTTGAAACTGTGCAGACTAATCCTAATTTAGCGCCATCTGTAAATAATTTTGCCTATCATGTTTCTTTAGAAACCCCACCCGATGGCCGGGGAGATAATTATATTAAAGCTCATAGCGGCTATACCGAAGCCCAATATTATTCTTTAGCTTGGTTAATTGCCCAAAGTCAGGTTCCTGAAGACCGCATTACTACCCATCAACAAGTTGACCGTTCTGGTCAAAAAGTTGACCCAGTAAGTTTTGATTTTGATAAATTCTTGGTTTTACTTAATACCTATCGTCAAATCAGTCCAGTTTATCGAGCGCAGGGGTAATAATATAGCAGTTCTTGGTTGGGTGCAGTACATTTTGACCTTTCTCCTACAAGGCTACGGTGTACACACAAATAAATGAAATGTTCGTTGAGTGCATCTATCCCGCCTCGGAATGAATTCCGAGTCTCATAGCGCAAGTCATCTGAAGATGACTCAAAAAAAATTAATTCCAGTCTACTTCAGTAGACTTTTGCTATCAGCCTGGAACTTTAGTTCTAGGCGGGATGCGTTTCATACTGCCTATTTTCGACTTGTGTGTACACGGTAGCTTTAACAAGAGAGGCTCAAGGGTATCAAATTCTATGCAACTTCATAAAAAATTGGTATAACCACACAAAATTAATTTTCCTACTCTCCATCTTTCACTTTCTCTTGTTGATGCCAAGCTTGATAAAAAGCTGGGTAAGGCATACTTTGGGCGCACTTCCAGATAACTCTGTAGCAATTATCAAATCGCTTAAAGTTATTTTTGTAAGATTCAGGTGATAAGTAATCCTTCAACGCGGTGACAACATTTGGCATCTGTTTCTCTAACAGAATTTTTTCTAAGCTAGATGTAGCTTGCCATCGGGTATAATCATTTAGTTGTGGTTTGCCGATTAACTTTACCAAAGCAGCGATCGCTTTTTCGTTGCCAGAGCCAATTTCCCCTAAGCTAGATGCTGCTTGCCATCTGGTCAAATCATCCAGTTGTGGATTAGCGATTAACTCTACCAAAGCAGCGATCGCTTTTTTGTTGCCAGAGCTAATTTCCCCTAAACTTGATTCCGCTTGCCTAGCGATCGCTTTTTGGTTTTGGTTGGCAGAGCTAATTTTCTTTAAGCTAGATGCCGCTTGAAATCTGGTAAAATCATCCAACTGTGGATTGCCGATGAAGTCCACCAAAACATCAATTGCTTTTTGGTTGCCAGAGCCAATTTCCCCTAAACTTGATGCAACTTGCTTTCGGGTATCATCATCAAGTTGTGGATTGCCAATTAACTCCACCAAAGCATCAATCGCTTTTATACAATTTGTCTGAGGCAGTGCTGTTATTGCTCCCCGTAGGATTGGTATGAGAAATTTTACCCACTTGTTTTGTTCAACCTTAAACTCACCACAACGCCATTTAACTATTTTCGCTACAATAGCATCTGCGTTGACAGAATTTTTCCACTCATCAACCGCCGCAGCAGCAAGAAAATAAGTACAAAACTCGTAAAATCCCTTTGTTACTCTATCAATAGCTCTGAATTCTCCGCACCCATCATCAAATTCTATCAACGCCTGAATAAACTCTTCTTTTTTCTGCTTTCCCACATCTTCACGTCCCAACCACAGCAAAATCACCTCTTTCCACTGCGGGGCAAAAATACGATAAACGCCTAGCGCGGGGTTGTCGGGAACATGATTTAGAAACTCGTCCCAATTTTTAACCGCCAACGCTGCAAAATATTCCTCAAATGTGGGATGGTAAAAAGCGTAAACTTTCTCTTTCGTTGCTGATTCCGCAGCCAGTCCAACTTCATTAAGCCATCCCAACTTTAACGCTAACCAAAATAAAGAATTTGGCTGTTTTGCATCGCCTAATACCTCACGCACAAACTTATGTGTTAGCCGAAACCGTGATTTTTCTTGCTCAATTGCCCGTTTTGCTAAACGTCCCAAGGCTGCGTTTAATTCCTCTTGCTGCTGTTCGGTGGTAGGGAAGCGGTTTTCCCACCTGTAAAACTCTGCCACAAAATGCTGATAAAGTTCAGCTTTAGTTTCCGGTAAACCTTTATCAGAACTTTGCCAAGTGCTACACAACAGCGCCAAGCGCAAAGGATTTTTAACTAAATCTTGGATGCGCTGACGTTCAGGTTTATCTAATTCCTGCCATAATCTTTCCCCTTTGTCTGCATTTCTGTTGTGAAACCAACGCCCAATAAACTCTTGCACTTGTTGGGGATATGCAAAATTGAGTAACCGATACGTCTCAAAATTTTCTAAAGCATTGGCGTTTGCTTCCCAAACATTCACTCGACAAGTCAGCACAACCCGCGCATTTTTTACCCATCCCGTCAATTGCTGGGAAATCTGGGTTAATGGTTGGGGTGAAGACATTTCATCTGCTGCATCCAACAACAACCACACAAAATTATTCTTGAATAAATCTGCAAAAAAGTTTTCCTGTTCTTCTGTTACACGCACCACTTCTAAAGCATTCTTCAGCCAATTTTGCAGTAAATAATCTTCTACCCTCTTTCCTTGCAAGTCTGCCAAAGAAATCCAAATTGGTAAACCTAGATGATTGTTTAATATCCAAAAAGCTATAGTTTGCAACTGAGTAGTTTTTCCCGCACCCGGTTCTCCAATTAATGCAATGCGGTGTCCTTGAGTTTTACCAACACCATCACGGATAATTTGCTCTAAAAAAGCCTGATGTTCAAATCGCTGCTTTTCTTCATAACTCGGTTCGTAAAGTCGTGAACCTTGTTCTGCGGAAATATCATCGCTGCAATTCTTCGGTTTTTTACGCTCCACCAATGCTAAAGGTACATGAATTTCCTCTAGCTCAAATTTCATCTCATCATCAGCAAACAGGAACTCATTTGTGGTGGGACGCTTGTACTTTTCCAGCATAGCGCGGCATTTTTCTTGCCAATCAACACCCTGAGATTTTTCTTTCAGAGTCTTGGGAATTTTAGCAGAGTTGTTTTTTTGAGCTTCTCGGCATTTATCCCATTCCCCACCTTGCTTAAACAACCAATTCAGGTTTTCTTCTTTATCGATGCTGGGAAACTTAAGCGCGAAAAGCCAAACTTTTGAGTTTGTTCTAGTTTTGGCGTTGGTTTGTCCGCGTTTATCCTCAATAATTTTCAACTTTATTAGACAGTTGAGCGCATTCCTAATTGCTTCAGGCTCTAAGCTGTCGTTATACCTCTTCGTCACTTCTGCCAGTCCTTCTAATGTAGAATGCGTTACCCATAACTCAGTACCCGCTTGCCAATCGGCTTTACAGTCCTTTGATTCTTCCGAATTTTCCACAAAGGACAGTAAAGCAAACAGCAATATTTTTGCTTGTTTTCTACCAGCATCGTAGCTAAGATGTCGCCCCTTCTGCTCCATGTGAGTACCGTCATCAAAAAGAAAAAAATTTTCTAAAAAGTTCTGTGCTTTCCCAAGCCAGACATCTTTCCCAAGCACCCTATGTAGATTCTAAACGGCTTTTAATCAACGCTTGGGAAATTTACTTGTCAATTAATCCCAACCTTAACCTCGATTTGAAATTGAGGTGAGGTAAATAAATGAAAACTCAGCATAAGCAAAGCCAAAGCACACGTCAAAAGTTTTATCGCCAAATCATTACAGTGTTGTTATTAATACAAACAATATTAATTGGCGTAAATGCCGAAAACCGCCTTCAGCAAAGAGACTCAGCAATTGAGGTTTTAATGTGGATGATTAATCAGTGTATTCCAGTCTTGAAACAAGCTAGGAGTTTGCAAGAGAAACAGAAAAAGAGCTTGTTACCCACACATCGCCGTTCTGAGGAGCAATAATATTACAAGAAACTCTTTGCAGAGCTACGGTGTGGTGTACACAAATCAAATTACCCCCCTTAGTCCCCCCTTTCCAAGGGGGGAAAAAGAGAAATCTAGTTCCCTCCCCTTTCCAAGGGGAGGGTTAGGGTGGGGTAAAACCTTGTTAATCAGCTATTTCAGATTTGTGTGTACACCATAGCTTTAGCAAGAGGTGGGCTTCTTTAGGTTAAATATAGGACTTACGCAAAAACACTCTCGAATCCTCTTAACTTCGTGTCCTACCCTGCGGGAAACCGCTATCGCGTCTATGCGCCCTTTGTGGTTCGTTTTTTCATGATTCTGCGTAAGTCCTGAAATAAATAATCAAGTGAACAAGCTTATTTGTTCACAACGCAAGTTTATTCATTCACAATACAAGTCTATTCGTTCACAGCACAAGTTTATTCGTTCAAAATACAAGTCTATTTATTCACAACACAAATTCATTCATTCACAACACAAGTCTATTCGTTCACAACACAAATCTGTTTTCAACGATTTATTATTTTTTGTCGTAAAAATACTGAGTTAGTAATCAAACCTTATTACAAAAAACATTTTATTTTGTAAGTTTTACTGAACCAATAAATTACTCTATTGAGACACCCTAGAAAGATAAAGTTTAGTAAAGGCTATCCATTGATGCCACGCAAACAAAAAGGCTCTCCGGTACTAGAAAAAACAGAACAGAGATTAATCGGATTTAAATCAATTGATTCTAGCTTGGACTTTGGTGATTCCATCAGTTTAAACCATTTAACTGAGTTAACAGAGCAACTCCGCCAGGAGCTTGACCAGTATAATATGATGCTAACTGCCCTTGATACAGCCAAAGCAAACATACAAACCCTGGAAAAGACCATTCGTGAAACTTCGGAACGCTTGGTTAGTGGTGTGGTGTTGAGGTATGGCAAAGACAGCCGAGAATACGAAATGACAGGTGGAGTACGCAAAAGCGATCGCATTCGTAAAGCCACCATTACCCGGTTAAAATCGACCGCAGACTCAAAATTAGCTTCTACACAGACGGCGTAACAAGCAACAAATAGGCATTATTCATACTAAAAGATGCCCATTGCTTTGCGATCGGCATCAATAAAAAATCTAAAAAAACTGCTAAAAATGGGGCGCTGCATATAGCAATCTTACATGAGATGTAAAAATTGAGAGGCTCAGATCCCCGACTTCTTTGAGAAGTCGGGGATCTTGTTCTTCACAAATGATTTAGGACTGCTATATTTGTGGGATGAATTATGTGGTGAGTCTAAATCCTCCACTAATTAATTTCAGACTTTAGACTAATCGCGCCACAAGGCAATTCCGCCTAACAAACCCGTAACATTGGGTATGAGTTTAACATTTAAAGGTAGTTGTAAATTTACTTTTACAGCTTCACCACCACCGATATAAAGACAATCATAATTAAATAAATGCTGCAAAGAAGCGATCGCTTTTTCTAAGCGCCTGTTCCATTTCTTCTCGCCATACTTTTGTAACGCTGCACGTCCTAATTGTTCTTCGTAAGTCTGGCCTTTGCGAAACTGATGGTGTCCCATTTCCATATTCGGTACAAGTTTACCATCGACAAATAAAGCCGAACCAAAGCCAGTCCCCAAGGTAATTACTAACTCTACACCTTTACCAGTGATCGCGCCTAAGCCTTGCATGTCTGCATCATTAATTACTCGGACTGGTTTATTCAAACGTTGGGATAATGCTTTAGCAAAATCAAACCCAATCCAATCAGAATGTAAGTTAACTGCTGTTTCTGTGACTCCGCAGCGCACTACACCCGGAAACCCAACCGAAACCCGATGAAAATCACCTTGAGAATCTGCTAAAAGTGCGATCGCATTAATTACAACATCTGGTTTAGCTGGGGATGGTGTATCTACCCGCGCCCTATCTGTAACGGGAGTTCCGGTAATATCCAAAACTATCGCCTTTACACCGCTACCACCAATATCAACTGATAAAGTGCGAATTGAGCCATTGTCATCAACCATTGATTCTTCCTTGTTACTACTTGTTCTTTGGCTATTATGCTTCTTTGTTTCTGGTAATATCCTGATGTGTTGAGACTCTTCACAACGCCTAAAATTAAAATGACGCGATCGCAGTGATATGCACAGCTTTATTCCCCCAGAACGCTTTTTTCCTTACCTGACTTGGACTGATATCCAAGATATGCCCAATAAAGAAAATGTGGTAATTATTCAACCAGTCGGGGCGATTGAACAACATGGCCCCCATTTACCATTGATTGTAGATGCAGCAATTGGTGTTGGTGTTTTGGGAAAAGCCTTGACTAAATTAGATGCAAATCTTCCCGCGTATGCCTTGCCGACTCTGTATTATGGGAAATCTAACGAACATTGGCACTTTCCTGGCACAATTACCCTCAGTTCCGAAACCCTGACAGCCACAATTATGGAAGTAGGGGAAAGTCTTTACCGGGCTGGGTTTAGAAAGTTGGTGTTGATGAACTCCCACGGTGGACAACCCCAAATTATGCAAATGGCGGCGCGAGATTTACACGTTAAGTATGATGACTTTTTAATATTTCCGTTGTTTACTTGGCGTGCGCCCAATATTACCAAAGAATTGCTCACACCCAAAGAAGCCAAATTGGGTATGCACGCCGGAGATGCAGAAACTAGCATTATGTTGGCAATATTACCAGAACAGGTAAAACTCGAAAAAGCTGTGGCTGAATACCCACCAGAACAGCCAAACAGTACTTTAATTAGTTGGGAAGGACAGTTACCAGTATCTTGGACAACAAAAGATATCAGTAAAAGTGGCGTGATTGGTGATCCAACAACCGCCAGCAAAGAAAAAGGCGATCGCATCTTGGAATCTGTCTCTGACGGTTGGGTGCAAGTCATCCAAGATATTTATGCTTTTAAGCTACCAGAAAGCATAATCTAGATTTGCTAGTCTAGAAATAGTAACCCCACGTTAAAAAATATATTAATAGTCAAGACTATGGCAGGATTTGAAAGTAATAGCCATCATTCTTATAGTCAAGAAGATGTACATCGTATTCTTCAGTTAGCGATCGCGCGTCAAGCTGATAACCAAGAAAAAGAGTTTTCTTACGAATTACTCGTAGAAATTGCGGGTGAGTTAGACATATCACCAGAGTCTTTACAATTGGCAGAACAAGACTGGCGATCGCAACAAAATGAAATTCAACAGCGCCAAGCTTTCGATGCTTACCGTCTTGCAAAATTTAAAAAACGTTTAGGAAATTTTGCAATTGTCAATAGTTTTTTAATATTAGCTAATTATTTGATTATTTTGCCGAATATTCATTGGTCACTGGGCATTTTGCTATTCTGGGGTTTAACAGTTGGGCTGGATTTTTGGAATAACTTTTATGCCAGAGGAGAAGCCTATGAAATCGCTTTTCAGAAATGGTATCGCCAGCATCAGCTAAAACAAAACTTCAATACAGTCATGAAAACTGCCAATACACTGGTGAATAAATGGCTGAAGTCATTGCAGACTTAAAGCATAGTTAAAATTAAAACCTGCCTTCTCAAGCCGGAATTATTTCTCATCTGGAAACAGACTGGAGACTTTGTTATGACCGTAGCAGCCATCGCCAAACCAGCAAAAGAATCACCTCTGTTGTTTGAGGGAGTCACCTGGAGAGAATTTAAAGCAGTTGAGCAGTTATTAGACCGTCCAGGATATCGACTGTCTTTTTTAGATGGAGTTTTGGAGATTCGCAGAATGCCAGGAGAACCACACGAAACTGTTAAAGAAAGACTCGGCGCATTGTTAGAAATATACCTGCTCATGGCAGGATTTGACTTTACTCCCACTGGTTCAATGACTTTAGAAAATGAAGCGGGTGGAGTAAAGCGAGAAGCAGATAAATCTTATAAACTTTCTCCTGGTCGAGTACGCCCTGATTTAGTAATTGAAGTAGTGTTTAGCAGTGGCGGTATCAACAAATTGGAAGCATACAAGCGGCTGTTAATTCCTGAAGTGTGGTTTTGGGAAGATGGAGCTTTGGAAGTGTATCACCTGCGGCAAAACGGGGACACACTAGACTATGAAAGAATATCCAGTAGTGAAGAAGTCAAAGGCATCGATTTGGATTTGTTGCTACGCTGCATTAATATGGTGAACCACGTTGATGCCATCAAAACTTTTCAACAAGCTTTGGCAAAGTAACAGAACCCAACATTATCAAGTATTCTCTCTTCTCTCTGCGTTCTCCCGAAGTTTGCTCAACGCGGGGAACTTGCACACGCAACTTCTCTCTGCGCCTCTGTGGTTTGTTCATAAAAATTGGGTGGAGGAAAGGAACCCAACATTCACGCATACTTTGTTGGGTTACGCTATCGCTACACCCAACCTACTATTCTCTTAACTGAACTGCCTTCTGCCTCCTACCCTACCTGTCTACGATAAACTGAACAATGTAAATCTCTAGTTCAGTGCTATGCCATTAATCAAAGTACAAACTTCTGTATCTGCGCCTGCAAAAGCTGAAGTTGAGACAATGCTCAAGAGTTTATCAGGGAAATTAGCCAAGCATTTAGGTAAACCAGAATCTTATGTCATGACGGCTTTTGAAGCAGATGTCCCCATGACTTTTGCGGGGACTACAGACCCGGTTTGTTACATTGAGATTAAAAGTATTGGTTCTATGAAGCCAGACCAAACCCAAGCGATGAGTCAGGATTTTTGCCAGCAAATTAATCAAGCTTTAGATGTCCCCCAAAATCGCATTTACATAGAGTTTGCAGATGCTAAAGGTGCGATGTGGGGTTGGAACAGCACAACTTTTGGCTAGTTTTTAAGAAATTTATATAGCTGTAGTTACTCACGGATGTGAGATTACAGATACCCACGGGAATACTACTTATAATGTATCTCCTGTGGTTATCTTTATGGTAAGTACTTTTATTCCTGGGTATGAGATTTTTGAAAAAATTCATGACAGTCCTAAAACGAGGGTTTACCGTGCTGAACAGAAAGAAACCCACACCCCAGTTGCTATCAAACTGTTAAATACGGAATATCCCCAATTTCAAGATTTAATTTTATTTAGAAATCAGTATTCTATTACCCGCCATCTCGAACATCCAAATATTGTTAAATGCTATAGCTTAGAAACTTATGGCAATAGTTATGCACTGATTTTAGAAGACTTTGGGGGAATTTCTCTAAGCCAATATACTCAAGGTCAAATTTTAAGTTTAGATGATTTTTTTAAAGTTGCGATCGCAGTCACCCAGGCACTAGAATTTTTATATCAAAATCGGATTATTCATAAAGATATTAATCCCAATAATATTTTAATTAACCCCACAACTAAAGAAGTTAAAATCATAGACTTTAGTATTTCTTCTTTATTACCCAAAGAAAACTCCGAAATTAAAAGTCCGAATATTTTAGAAGGCACATTAGCTTATATCTCTCCCGAACAAACAGGGAGAATGAATCGCGGAATTGATTATCGCACTGATTTTTATTCTTTGGGTGTGACTTTTTACCAATTACTCACAGGTAAGTTACCTTTTAATAGCCAAAATCCTTTAGAACTCATACATTGTCATCTGGCTAAAGAAGCAATTAACCCAAAAACTATCAATTCTGCATTGCCATCAATACTAGCTGAGATGATTATGAAATTAATGGCAAAGACGGCAGAGGAACGTTATCAAACTGCCAGAGGTATTCGCCATGATTTAGAAGTTTGTCAAGATTATTTATGCCATCAAGGTGAAATTATACCATTTAAATTAGGACAGCGAGATAGGAGCGATCGCTTTTTAATTCCCGAAAAACTTTATGGTAGAGAAATAGAAGTTAAAACCTTATTAGATGCCTTTGAGAGAGTTAGCCTTGGCAACATTGAATTAATGTTAGTTGCAGGTTTTTCTGGTATTGGTAAAACTGCCGTCGTCAATGAAGTTCATAAACCCATTGTCCGCCAACAGGGTTATTTTATCGCTGGTAAATTTGACCAATTCCAGCGAGATATTCCTTTTTCAGCATTAGTTCAAGCTTTTCGCAGTTTAATGCGGCAATTACTCACAGAAACTAAAGCTCAATTACAAACATGGAAAAGCAAAATATTATTAGCCTTGGGAACTCAAGGACAAGTAATTATTGATGTCATTCCCGAATTAGAAAAAATTATCGATCAACAACCAGAAGTCACTCAATTAAGTGGTAATGCTTCCCAAAATCGCTTTAATTTATTATTTAGTAACTTCATTCAAGTTTTAGCCACACAAGAACATCCCTTAGTAATTTTTTTAGATGATTTACAATGGGCAGATGCAGCATCGTTAAAATTAATTCAACTACTATTAAGCGGTACAGAGACAAAATATTTATTAGTCATTGCAGCATATCGAGATAACGAAGTCTATCCTGGACATCCATTTATGATGGCTTTAGATGATATTTATCAAGCCAAAGCCATTGTTCATCAAATTCATCTCAACCCTCTAGACGAAACGCAACTTAACTGCTTAATTGCTGATGCCCTCAATTGCCACGAAACACAAGCTATACAATTAACTCAATTAGTATTAGCCAAAACTAAAGGTAATCCATTTTTCACAACTCAATTACTCAAATCATTACATGAAGATGGAGTAATCACATTTAACTTTCATACTGCTAACTGGCAATATGATATTACCGAAGCCAAAGCTTTATACTTGCAGGATGATGTGGTTGAGTTTGTAGCCAAACAGTTGTGTAAACTGCCTCAAGCTACGCAAGAAATCATGAAAATTGCAGCTTGTATTGGCAATAAATTTGATTTAGCTACCTTATCTATAGTTTCGGACAAATCCTTAGTTGAAACCTCTGCTGATTTGTGGAAAGCACTAAAAGAAGGCTTGATTTTGCCGACAAATGAAATTTATAAATTATTTACTAATGATGAATTAACAACTGACCAGACACCAGCCATTATTAATCAAGATAATATCAATGTTACCTATAAGTTTCTCCACGACAGAGTACAGCAAGCAGCTTATTATTTAATTCCAGAAGCTAATAAAAAGACAACACACGTAACCATTGGTAAACTACTCCTCAAAAACACTGAACCCGAAAAATTAGAAGAAAATATCTTTGAGATAGTTAACCAATTAAATGTCGGTATTGCTTTAATTCACACCCAAGCTGAAAAAGATGAACTAGCGCAACTAAATTTACTTGCTGTTCACAAAGCAAAATCAGCCACAGCTTACGAAGCGGCTAAGAAATATTTAGCTGTTGGCTTAGAATTACTATCTTTGGATAGTTGGCAAGCGCAGTATCAATTAACACTGAATTTGTATACAGAAGCAGTAGAAATCGAATATTTAAATATCAATTTTGACCAAGTAGAAATTTATGCCAATATAGTTCGTCAGCAAGCAGCTAATTTACTCGACCAAGTAAAAGTGTATGAAATTCTCATGCAGATGTATACCTCCAAAGTCCAGATGCAATTAGCTATAGATACAGGCTTACAGTTATTAGATTTGTTAGGAATTAGTTTAGAGTCAGCACCACCACAAAATTTAGATGTTACTAACTTAATTAATTTACCATTGATGACTGCTCCCGATAAACTTGCCGCTATGCGAATTTTAACTAATATGATTTCTGCGGCTTATTTCACAAATCCCGGATTATTACCAGCAATTATATTTACAATTATTACTCTTGCTGTCAACTATGGAAATTCGATGTTTGCGGCTTATGGGTATGTTTTATATGGCTTGTTAATCAGTGCATTATATTTAGAAATTGAAGCAGGTTATCGCTATGGTGAAGCTGCATTAAATTTACTCGATCACGTCGATTCGAGAGAAATTAAATGTCGAGTTTTATTGATGTACAATAGCAATGTAAAATTCTGGAAATCTCATCTACAAGAAACAATTACTCCCCTAGCAGAATGTTTACAACTGGGTATGGAAGTAGGAGATATAGAATATGCACTTTATTCTGCTTCTAATAATTACTCACATTTAATTTATGTCGGTGAAGAACTACCAAATGTATTTAACCAGTTAGAAAAATATTATTTATGGATGTGTCAGTTTGAGCAGTATGGCGCAATAGTTATGTTGCGAGGCTGGCAACAATTTGCATTAAACTTAATGGATATGAATGCTAGTAGAGAACAATTAGATGGTAGTTTATTTAATCACGCTGAAAATTTAGCCTATTGTCTCGATAAAAAGACAGAAACTTCTTTATTTAATATATTTTTAATTAAAACCTTACTATTTTATTTATTTAAACAGCCACACAATGCTGTAGAAAATGCGGTAATTGGGCTGCAATATATCCAAGCTGCTGTCGGACAATATGGTACTGCTAAACATAATTTTTACTATTCTTTGGCTTTGTTAGCAGATTATCATAATCAGCCTGATAGCAAAAAAGCAGAATATATGCAGCAGGTGTTAGCCAATCAGCAAAAAATGAAAGTTTGGGCTGAAAATGCACCAATGAATTTTCAACACAAGTATGATTTGATTGAGGCAGAAACAGCTAGAGTTTTAGGTAATAATTGGCAAGCTGTAGAATTATATGAAAGTGCAGTTCAAGGGGCTAAAGTTAATGGATATATCCAAGAAGAAGCAATAGCAAATGAATTAGCTGCGGAATTTTATCTGGCTTGTGGTAAAGAAAAAATTGCTCAACCTTATTTGATTGATGCTTACTACTGTTATACCCGTTGGGGTGCTAAAGTCAAAGTTGCCGATTTAGAAAAACGCCATCATCAGCTACTAGCTAAGGTGATTAACAATCAAATAAAAAATACACAAATTAACTCTTTTACCAGCCCAATCACGGTTGATGCTAATACCACAAATGTATCAGATGTTTTAGATTTAGAAACTGTGACTCAAGCATCTTTAGCAATTGCTTCGGAAATTCACTTAGACAAGCTATTGCAAAAGTTAATGCAGGTAATTATCGAAAATGTCGGTGCAGATAAATCTGCATTGATGTTGCAAGAGGATGATGAGTTGAGAATTGTGGTGCAATGTCACAATCATCTATCATGCGAGATACAATCAACCTTAGCAACAGAAAGTAAAAATATTCCCTTGAGCTTGATTAATTATGTTTCACATACCAGAGAAAATGTATTAATCAACGATGCGAGTGCTGACAGACATTTTGCGGCTGATCCATATATTTTGCACAATAAACCAAAGTCTATATTATGTACGCCTATCTTGAATCAAGGACAATTAATTGGCATTATTTATTTAGAAAATACTTTAACGGTAGGTGTATTTACCCCCGATAGACTGCAAATTCTAAAGCTGTTAGTTTCTCAAGCAGCGATTTCTTTAGAAATTGCCCAGCTATATGCCAAGCTAGAAGAAAAAGTAGCCGCTAGGACTCAAGATTTAAATGAAAAGAATCTGCGGTTAGAACAAACTTTGTATGAACTGAAATGTACCCAATCACAACTCATCCAAACAGAAAAGATGTCGGGTTTAGGGCAGATGGTAGCTGGTGTAGCCCATGAAATTAATAATCCGGTGAATTTTATTTATGCGAATATTGAACCTGCAAGTGATTATGTTGATTCTTTACTAGAATTAATCGCTGCTTATCAGCAAGAATATCCTAATGTGACACCGAATCTAGAACAAATTATTGCTGAAATTGATTTAGAATTTTTAATTGAAGATTTGCAAAAAATTCTATCTTCGATGAAAGTGGGTGCAGACCGGATTCGCAAGATTGTACTGGGTTTAAGAAATTTCTCGCGCTTGGATGAGGCTGATATGAAGCCTGTAGATATTCATGAGGGAATTGATAATAGTTTAATGTTGCTGCAACCCCGGTTTAAGGGTAAGACTGAAAATAATGTAATTCAAGTGATTAAAAATTATGGTCAGTTGCCTTTAGTTAACTGCTATGCTTCGCAGATGAATCAAGTATTTATGAATATTCTCAGTAATGCGATTGATGCGTTACATGAGATGATTAAGGAGCGATCGCAGCTACCAACTGCACCTCAAATTACCATTACCACGCAAGCAATCAATCACCATTGGGTGCGAATTTCTATTCAAGATAATGGCATAGGAATTAACGAAGCAGTTAAACCACGGATATTTGATCCATTCTTCACTACTAAACCAGTAGGTGGAGGTACAGGTATTGGGTTAACTACCAGCTATCAAATTGTTGTGGAACAGCATAAAGGTAAAATAGAGTGTATTTCGGAATCAGGAAAGGGTGCAGAGTTCATCCTGGAAATTCCAGTTGGATGAGAATTTATGTAAATTTCAGTGTTTTTTCTCTCAAAAATCCGAAAAACCATCGGTTAGATTTGAAGCGAATAGTAATCAAACTTCAGGACTGATTATGAACAGCTTTTATCAAGTACAAAATAAGTCTTTTGTTTTCATTTTAGCCACAGCTTCACTACTGTCTGGAATTGTAGGTATATCTTCATCTGCGAATGCTGCACAATTAGAATCTACTCCTGTTTCAACAGTTAATAGTCAGACAATTGCCCAAGCATCTAATTGTCCTAGTTATGCAGGTGGCGGCAGATTAGAAGCTTATTTTGAAACGAAGAATTTTCATATCTATATTTGTAACAAAAGAGGCAGTCTGTTTTACACCGGAATTTCTAAGTCAACTCGTAAAGCTATCCGTTCCCTACCTACTTCCTCCGAAGAAGGTGTAGGATATGTAGCTCGGAATAATAACTATGAATATGCAGTTAATGGTGCATCCCTGGAGATTCTCAAAAATAATCGGGTGATTCAAACAGAACGAGTTATTAGATATGTAAGCGGATACTAAAAGTCAATATGCAAATTTCTGGCGTAACAGCTTAGGATAGAGATCCAAGTTTAAACTCGTAAGTCTCTCCCTATGTCTGTTACGCCATCCATTTCTCAAGTTGACTCACCCACCACGGAAAAATTAGCGATTCCTCCCTTACTCGGTGCTTCGGTTAGCGAGTTAACTGCTTGGGTACAGCAGCAGGGACAGCCGGCTTACCGAGGGAAACAGTTACATGATTGGATTTATCATCAGCAAGTGCGATCGCTTGCTGATATTTCTGTTTTTCCCAAACAATGGCGTACAGAAATTGCAGATATCCCTATTGGTCGTTCTACCATCCATTACCGCAAAGTTGCCCCAGATGGTACAGTCAAATATCTACTGCAACTAGCTGATGGACAGATTATCGAAACTGTAGGTATTCCCGCCGATAAGCGATTAACTGTCTGTGTTTCTACCCAAGTGGGTTGTCCGATGGCTTGTGATTTCTGTGCGACTGGTAAAGGAGGCTATAAACGCAACCTCGCCCGTCACGAAATCGTTGATCAAGTATTAACTGTCCAAGAAGATTTTCAAGAACGAGTTAGCAATGTTGTGTTCATGGGTATGGGTGAACCGTTGCTAAATACAGATAATGTTTTAGCCGCCTTGACATCGTTAAATCAAGATGTGGGTATTGGACAACGGATGCTAACTGTTTCTACAGTGGGAATCCGCGATCGCATTCGTCAATTCGCCCAACATCATTTGCAAATTACCCTGGCGGTAAGTCTCCACGCCCCTAACCAAGCCCTCAGAGAACAACTCATTCCCAGCGCCCGCCCCTATCCTTTAGCAGATTTATTGGCGGAATGTCGGGAATATGTAGCAATTACAGGCCGCCGTATGACTTTTGAATATATCTTGCTGGCTGGTGTCAACGATTTACCAGAACAGGCTTTAGAACTAGCACAACGTTTGCGGGGCTTCCAAAGTCACGTTAACTTGATTCCCTACAACCCAATTCAAGAAGTGGATTATCAACGCCCCAGCCGCGATCGCATCCAAGCTTTTGTTAACATTCTTCAACAACAAAAAATTGCTGTAAGTGTACGTTATTCTCGCGGTTTAGAAGCTGATGCTGCTTGTGGACAGTTGAGAATGAGTAAAAAGTAAATTGAAGTGTTCAGTGATGAATTCTGAAGTATGAAATTAACTTACTCATACTTCATTTTTTTGCCTTTTTACTTTTTATCTTTTACTTAACTGAATTCCAGGGGCGTAAGCTTCAATCACTTTACCAGTACGGGTGCAACTAATCATCAAGTAATCACAACTTGAGCATTGTGTCCGTGTTAATTCACTATCTGAAATGTAATAACGCTCTGCTTTACTACCACAATTTGGGCAGTAAATCTTGTGTACTATCTGCATTTTTTAACCTCTGGAGATAACTAAATTTTTGTTTTTGAACTGTTAGTCTTAAATTCGATGTTTGGTTTAACCAAGCTAACAAATAGCCAGAAGATTTGTTGGTAATCTTAAGAAAAATTTTAGCTAATAAACCTTTACAATACTTTTATTGATTATCTTAATCTGTAGGTGATTTTATCATCTCACTTTAGATATATAAATTCACTTAGAACTGGTTTCTACTTAGAGATGAGATGATCCCTGCGATTAAAACTTTGAGAGAGCTTTATTTTACGTCATTTCAAATTTATTACATCATTACTTATGTATTCAAAAGTCAATCACCAAGGATTACTGTATATTTGGTAACAAAATCCTAATTTTAAACATTGCTTAATTTTTATGGATGAGATGATTAGTATCAAGTTAAGGAAAACAAAAAATGGTCAGGCGTGTATGTATTTGGAGTATCAAGGCAAGTGTAAAACCCAGGATAGACAAGCAATTGAGCAATTGTAAAAACCGTAAGTAACCATAAAACGCTCTTGTAATTACCCCAGTAACAGCGAAAACCCAACATGCGGTTAATTTTTGTAGCCTCCTGTGATCAACAATGAGGAAGCAAAGATTTTTGTTTGCAAGCACCCTCTCAAACTCCCTTGATAAATGCCTCACAGCCTTACTTATAAGTAGTTAAACATAATTAATTACACAAAGTCATTGCGAATGGAGCGAAGCGAAATGAAGCAATCGCAAGGGCTGGGATTGCTTCGCTTCGCTCGCAATGACTGTAATTAATTTTGCGTGGTTACTTACCAATTCACGAAATTACTAATACAAATCACTTCCTCTGCAACTCTGATTCCGGTCGCCGAGCGTTCGCGCAGCGTCTCCGTCAGGAGAAGTCGAGGCGCTGCTTTCATGTCTGTATCATTTTTAAAGTGAAATGGTATTAGACCATGCAGTAGTTGAGCGAAGCCGAAACTCAGTGACCATAAGGAATTGCTAAAAGGCTTGTGATAAGTAGGTAGGCATAAATAAACCCAACTGTGTCAAGAAAAGTAAATGAGCTTAACAACTTATTTCCTCCTACCTTCCCTGAACGATAATTTTTTTCACCTATCTACTTATTAATATTCTTTCTTTTGACTTTTGCCTTGTTGTACTATAGGAATCCGGTTTGATTTCTGAATTTATTTGTGTAGGTAGGGAATAGGGAATGGGGAGTCGGGAGTAGGAAAGAAGCCTGATCTGAATGTACTGATTTTTTTCAGAAATCAAATATCAGTCCTATAGTATCTTTTGTTCATATCTCCAATAGGATTGCTATACATGACCAATCATAAAGTTAAAATATTTTTATTATTTAATCTCTTGATACCTGTTGGTTTTTTTATTTTTGCTCTTACTTTTATGCCAATTAAGCAGGTATTTCAATTTGATAGCAGTGATGAAGGAATTGAATTAATTAAAGCTATTTTATATTTAGATGGCTTTTCAATGTATACACAAGTTTGGAATGACCAACCGCCTCTTTCAACAGTCATTTTAGGGTTTTGGTTGAACTTGTTTGGCAAATCAATTTATTCTGCACGGCTGTTAACTTTGACTTATGCCACAATGTTGGTCTGGTCTTTCTCACAGACGCTACGGATATATTTTGGAAATTTGCTGGCAATCATTGGCACTTTAATGTTAATAATTTCCTGCAATTTTCTGCGGTTGAGTGTTTCTGTGATGATTGGTTTACCTTCCTTAGCAATGGTCATGCTCTCAATTTTTATATTGAGTCTATATAAACAAAACTTTCCTCATAAAAACTCTCAACTTCTAATTCTGCTATCAGGTGTACTTTTCGGATTTTCTTTACAAATCAAGTTATTTACTGCTTTTATTATTCCTTTAATCCTATTTGATATAATTATTTTTCAAGTTAATAAATACAATCGCCAGCAACTAAATTGGAAAGTATTGCTAACTCCTTTACTGTGGTTGGCAGCTTGTTTAATTGTTTCTCTCCTGATTGCGATCACCTGGAATTCTCTCAATTATGAACAATTGCTGCAAGCTCGTTTATCTGAAAAAACAATCACAGCTTTTTTAGCCAAAAATAGTCAAATTCTCACCTTATCATTTCTTTTGCAAGACTTTGATTATTTACTTTTAACTATTCTGGCAAGTACAGTGATCATTCAAAAAAAACAATGGAAAAATTCTTTCCCAGTTATTTGGCTTGTTATCAGTTTTATCGTTTTAATGAATCATCGACCAGTCTGGTATCACCACTACCTTTTAATGTCTATTCCCTTGACTTGGTTAGCCACCTATGGATTACAGCTATCACTAGATTTTTTCCGTCAAAATAAGTGGTACTCTAAATTTAAACTTGCTAATTTCTCGCAAATTACCATTCCTTATTTAGCCGCAGTCTTGATTATTTTCGCAATTTTTGTCACTCCTATTAAATTAGGAGTCATTTTGGTAGAAAATCATAAATATTTAGAGCAGAATCAAAATCATATCCAACTCGTAGACATTCTCTTAAAACATAAAAAATATACTAACTGGCTGTTTACAGACTATCCAATTTATGCTTTTTATTCGGGCTTACCCGTGCCTCCAGAGATTGCTGTTTTGTCCCACATCAGGATAGAATCTAACAGCATAACGGCTGAACAACTGATCTCAGTTTTACAAATGTATCGTCCTGAGCAAGTTCTGTTATGTAAATCTCAAACTATTCAGCAATATTTAAGTAATTATCTTAATCAGAATTATGTCCAAAACTATAAAAATTCTTTATGTACTCACTTTTTATTAAAGGGAATACCATAGTTATAGTAGACTCGATGTTTATGAGTTACAGCAACTGATTGAAAAAAGTAATGAATAATGAGTAAGGAATAATGAATAATGAGTAATGAGTAAGGAATTTACTTATTACTCACTACTTATTACTTAACTGTGTGACTATGAACGCATTTCGAGTAGGTGTTGCAGGCCCGGTGGGTTCGGGGAAGACGGCGTTAGTGGATGCTTTATGTAAGGCGTTGCGTGAGCAGTATCATCTTGCTGTGGTGACGAATGATATTTATACTCAGGAGGATGCACAGTTTTTGGTGCGTTCTCAGGCTTTAGCAAGCGATCGCATTTTGGGTGTAGAAACTGGTGGCTGTCCCCACACGGCGATTAGAGAAGATGCTTCAATGAATTTGGCGGCAATTGAACAGTTAGAAGAACGTTTTCATAATTTAGATTTAGTCTTTTTAGAAAGTGGTGGTGATAATTTAGCTGCTACCTTTAGTCCAGAATTAGTCGATTTAACTATCTATGTGATTGATGTCGCTGCTGGCGATAAAATTCCCCGCAAAGGTGGCCCAGGAATTACCAAATCTGATTTATTAGTGATTAATAAAACTGACCTTGCGCCTTATGTCGGTGCAGATTTAAATGTGATGGAACGCGATGCAAAAAGAATGCGCGGTGATAAACCTTTTATTTTTACTAATTTAAAAACCCAATCAGGATTAACAGAGGTAATTAACTTCGTCTGTAAATATCTGGTTTAAAAATTTTACTTTTTGTATTTCTCAGTAACAGAATTTGCTAAACTCCAACTTTGGCGCAGAAAGAATAAACTGAAGTATTGGGAATTTTCGGAGGAGTTTCAGGGTGGCTTTTGATGAACGTGTAGTAACAGAACAAATTCATCCACAAGATATTTCTTGGCCATTCTGGCCGATTGTGCCACTTTACCCATATAGCAGGCGGCGGACAATTCGCAAAGAAATCATCAAAGACTCCATCTGGACTTTTGACCAATTGCAAGGCATTTTTTATGTTGTTGTGCCGATTCGGATGACAGTTGTCAAGTTAGATGCGGGTGGTTTATTGGTTTATGCACCTGTCGCACCGACAAAAGAATGTCTGCAACTGATACAGGAGTTAGTTGCAGAACATGGTGATGTGAAATATATTATCTTGCCAACTATTTCTGGCATTGAACATAAGGTTTTCGTCGGCCCCTTCGCCAGATGTTTTCCCAATGCACAGGTATTTGTCGCCCCAAATCAATGGAGTTTCCCGCTAAATTTACCATTGAGTTGGTTGGGTTTACCAGGAAAACGTACTCAAGTCTTGCCAGAAGATAGCAGTCAAGCGCCTTTTGGTGATGAATTTGACTATACAATTTTGAAAACGATTGATTTAGGCCCAGGTAAATTTACAGAAGTAGCATTTCTACACAAGCGATCGCACACTTTATTAGTCACAGATGCAGTAGTATCTATACCAGAAGAACCACCTGCGATCGTCCAACTCGACCCTTATCCCTTACTCTTCCACGCTAAAGAAAAAGGTTCTGATGTGGTTGCTGATAATCAAGCCAACCGCCGCAAAGGATGGCAACGCATCACTTTATTTGCTTTATACTTTCAACCCAGTGTTTTAGATGTACCCGCCTGGGGTGAAGTCTTCCGCGATGCCCTCAAAGCCCCAGAACGTTCCCGCAAAGCTTATTTTGGTTTATTTCCCTTTAAATGGCAAAATAATTGGCAAAGGTCATTTCACGCCTTACGTGGCGATGGACGTTTATTTGTCGCACCAGTTTTGCAAACTCTCATCCTCAACCGCGCACCCAGAGAAACAATTGATTGGGCTGATAAAGTTGCTAGTTGGGATTTTCAGTGGATTATTCCCTGCCATTTTGATGCACCAATTAAAGCCCAACCACAACAATTTCGCCAAGCATTCTCTTTTTTAGAAAAGCAACCAGTTGCAAGTGCAGGTTTGTTTAACAGTAGTAGTTATCCTTTACCAGAGGATGATTTCAAAATTCTCCGCGATATTGATGCAGGTTTAAATCAAACTGGTATTGTCCCGCCGGCGAAGGAGAAAATTTGAAGTGTGCTTGGTTATTGGAGTAAAGGGGACAAGGGAAGGGAGACAAGGGAGTAATGTTTCTACCTTGTCTACCTTGTCTAATCAAACTCAGCACTCAGTACTTTCCCATCAAAAGCAAATGCGATTACGCCCGTTTTTCTTGGCTTCTCTCAGTTTATCGCTGGCACGCTGTAAAAAAGAGACAAGTTTATCTTCTGCTATGAGTTCGACAACACCAATACTGGTAGTGAGGTGGAATTGTTGACCATTGTAGGCTGTAATAACTTCTGCACTGAGGGCGAGGCGAATTCGTTCTGCTATCTGACATCCTGTATTCAGGTCAGTGTTAGACATAACAATACAAAATTCCTCTCCACCGTAGCGTGTCACCCAATCTCCGGCTCTGATATGGGTTTGAAATACTTGTGCGGCAGTTTTTAAAGCTTGATCACCTGTAGGAAAACCGTAGGTGCGATTGATTGCACCGAAATAATCTAAATCTAAAAGTAAGATTGTGAGTTGTTGCTGATATTTATGAGCTTTTTCGATTTCACGCGCCAGTAATCTATCCAGATAGCGACGATTAAACACCTCCGTTAAACCATCGAGTTCGGCCTCGACGCGGTATTTATTAGCTAATCGACTGGCTTTCAGCACCATTTCACTAATCATCCGTTCTGCGGTGACACGAATGCGATGCTCAAAATCAGTTATCAGTTTATCTTGTCCTGAAGCATCGGCGATCGCATCAAATTCCTCAGATGTGACAACTTGATTACGCCCTTTTTGCTTGGCTGCATATATACATTGATTAATTTCTTGCCATAATTGCTCAATCGAGGTGTGTCCTAACATCGAAATCACACCAAAGGACGCAGTGAGGCGCACCGACGACATCGCATTGAGCTTAAATTCATGAGTTTCGATTTGGGTTCTGAGAAACTCTGCAAAGGCCTTCCCTTGCTCAATACTTCCACGCATACAAATAGCAAATTTATCCCCGCCTGTCCGCGCCACAATTCCTGCGCCTAGTGAGTACTTTTGCAGAATTTGTCCAATCTCTTGTAATATCTGATCTCCTGTTATGTGACCGTAGCGATCGTTAATAAACTTAAAACGGTCAATATCTAAATAAATCAAAGATATTTGTTCGATATCTTCATTAGAAGTTAAAAGATTGATAGCATAATCATTAAATTTCCGAAAATTAGCAATTCCTGTCAATTTATCGAGATTAAATAAATGCTTTTGTTGATTGTGCCAAAAACTGCGCTGTAAACGTAGACAAATTTGCTGATTAATTGCATCATATTGACAGGTTTCATCTTCTGCTTCTAACCAAGTAAGCACAGCAGATTCTTGCTCAATCGTCTCTACTAATAATACTGTTGGTTTCCCAACAGTATTATATAAATCTCTAACTTTCTCTATACTTGCAACAACTCTGAAGTCGAGTACAATAATGTCAAAATCCTGCTCAAATAAGCTGGAGATATCAACCGTAATCCACTCAAAATTGAGGCGCGTATTTGTTGGTTGAGGTAAATCTAGTGAACTACACCAAGCAACTCGAATTGCTTTCGTTTGTTCATTCATTCATTTTAAACTTTAGTAACCGATAACAGTATGTAGTTAACTTAAAGTTTAACAAGTAAATCCAACTATGACTATTTATCCTAGTTATCAAATATTGACGATAAACCAGTATTGACCTGTGAAAATATATGTAGACTTGGCATTGTCACCTCAATGCAGATTTGCTGATTACTGCACTAAAAAATCAAGTTATTTAAGCTGAAGTTACTAGCAATGAAGTTGCTGACTGTGACTAAAGTGCTAAAAATTGAGTTGCCATTTAAGCCATCAATATCAATTTGAATCAAAGTACTTGACCCAGATTGTATGCCCCGAATGTAACCATCAGCAATGGGATTAATACCCGTATAATTCAAATGAGTCAAGAGAGTTTGTACTACTAAAAAATCCTCGGTGCTACTGAAATCAGTAATAGTGTCAATACCCTCACCCAGACTGGAAAAAACAAATTTATCACTATCCGTACCACCCGTTAGGCGATCGCTACCCGCACCACCAACCAGGCTATCATTACCATTACCACCAACCAGGCTATCATTACCATTACCACCAACTAGGCTATCATTGCCATCTCCGCCATTCAGGGTGTCGTTACCTGCGTCTCCTATTAGTTTGTCATCATTATCGCCACCAAACAGTTGATTATCCGCTTTGTTCACAGTGATGGTGTTTTTCAAAGCATTTCCCGTACCATTAATCCCGCTAGTACCAGTTAAGACCAAATTTTCTAAGTTGTCGCTGAGTTTCCAATTCACAGTCGTGCGGACTGTATCTGTAGCTTCATTCAATAGTTCGATAATTTGGTCATTGCTGCTATCCACGTAGTAACTATCATTATCAGCGCCGCCAATTAAGATATCATCGCCACTCCCCCCGTTTAAGGTATCCTTGCCAGCACCAGCATCTAAGGTATCATTCCCAGCATTGCCTATTAGCTTATTATTTGCACTATTACCTTTGAGAATGTTATTACCCGCGTTACCAGTACCGTTAATTTGAGATGTTCCTGTCAGGGTGAGGTTTTCAACGTTGGTTGGTAAGGTAGTCGTAACACTACTCAGACTAAGAGTTGGGACATCAATGATAGGTACACCAACATCTTTTAATATGGCAACATTAAGTGAAGAGATACTATAGCGAAATCCTCGATAAAATTTGACACCATTCATTAAGTCTCTAACCAGATTAACTCCTGGTCTAGAACCATCATTTCCCACATGAGTGATGTTACCAAAAGTCAAGGGTACAGGAGAGCCGTAAACACTAGTCGCTTGTTTTCCTACAAAGAAAAAATTGCTGCCATCAAAAACAATTTTTTCATCGAATGTAGATTGATAATTACCTGAGAGTGTGCCATCAAAATTATCTTTCCAGGCATTAAAGCCAAAGACATGACCAAATTCATGGAGTAATAAAGAAACGGCATCTGTTTTATTAATGGGTACAGCCGTAGTTCGTGCTACTGGTTTGGGGTCAAACCACAGTTCATTAACTAGATAATCAGGATTAAAGTTAAATTCAATGTCAGGCGTAGCACCATTAGGATCAACTCCGGTGCGAATTTCTGATACTGCACCTGGTTCATATACTGACAAAGTGCCTTTCTTATACACAAAAGATGAAGTTAAACTTCTGCCTGTCGCTGTGGGATTTGGATTAGAAAAATTAACAACAATTTCTAAATCAGCATTACCTGTAATATACTTGTCCCAACTAGACCCAGCCGCTAATATATGAGACTTGATAGCGGAGTAATAGGCAGAAAATTTTCCTGATGGATCATTAAATGTAATATTAAAATGTAGTGCATCTGGATCTGATTTTTCAACAGCAGTTAATTGATTTTGTGTCAGCCCCAGGGCATGATTGAATAAGTCACTCATAAATACGCTTGGTTATGTAGGCTGAAAACTGATGATTTTACAAGTTGAACAAATTATAAAAAATATTGATAATTTATCAGGTTATATTTCAGGATTGATAAATCAGAATAAATCGGTTAATTCTTCACAAGAACATCTGAGTTTAAATGTTGATATTTTAAATTTGAAATGAAATTTAATTTTTGGATAAAACAATTAATATATTACATTAGTTAATTGAATATCAACAATTGGTAAATTTAAGTAAGTAGAGCAAAAATAGATTTATATGTACTTAAACAAATACTGAGAAAATCAAATTTTCACGTTATTTTTTTAATCAAGTAAACATATTATTTTTACTATATTTTTGCATTTCAGATAAAAAGTACAGTGTATGGGGTATGAAGGAGAATCCCCCAAATTTTGATAATTATACCAATTTGAAAAATGATTGCGACAAATGGGTTACTGAAAAACTCACCAGTAAGCTACCAGGGAAGGGGAGCAAGATTCAAAGCCTCTCTCCGTTTCGGGGAGAGGTTTGGAGAGGGGTTTCAAGAATAAGTCGCACATCGCGTTATATATTAAAAACATCCAGGCGCAGGAAAAAATAATCAATCCACAATCTCAGTATAATTCCCACTAAGAAGGGTACAGCAATGCTGTACCCTCTTAGTTTAAAAGTTGTATTTCAAAAGTTTTTGTATTACGGCAACATTAATGCTTTTGTAAAAGTGCTGACAAGGAATTTTCTTTGCGAATATCCATCAAGTCTGCAAGTGATTCTTTACCTTTACCCAGGCGGTATTTTTGTGCTGGTGGTAGAACTTCAACCAAGGTTTTGCTTTTGACTTTGAGTGGTTGCAAAGATGCAAACACTGGTAAATTTCGGGATGTTTGCGAAGCTGGTTTTAGAGCTTTTAGGCGACTGGAGGCAGATTTAGGAAATTTCTGAGCTTGGCTGGGGTTACACAAGCGAAAAATGAGATAGCAACCACTACCACAACTGAGTGCGATCGCCATTACCATCCATAAAGGTAGAGGATTGCTATGTTCAATCGTAATTGGCTCTTCTACAATTACTGGGATGGGTTCTGACTCTGCCTGTTTCCTATGATCTACATAACTGAGGCTATAAAATGCCACAGTCGCCGTACCCACAACCATTGTAAAAACTCCACATAACAGCACCAGTGGATGCTGTGTCAGTAAAGCCATCAGCATGTTTGAGCGACCTTTGGAACCCAATTTAGTCTTCGCTAATTCTAGATTGGGTTCTATCAGTTGGGGTGGCTCATGGTTGAAATTTTGACGATTTTCCATGATCACTTTGAGATTTATACCCGTTCAGACCCATGATTATACTTAAGGGGTAAGTTATCAAGTATCCATAGCCAGATTTTGGCATAAACTAGCCCCTGACTTCATCATTAGCAACTAAATCTCATCTTTTCTTTAAAATCGATACTGCTGGCAAATTGATCAACAACCCAGAATTAACTCTCAACTATTTTTTCTGCCATTTACGGATTGCTTCTTGAGCATCTTCATACACAGATGTCTCTTCTGGGACTAAAGTTGCGGTGGTGATGGCGGACTTGAGATCACCCTCAGCAGCACGAGTTTTTGCTAAGTCTAAGATTTTTTCGCTCCATTTATTAATTGATTTTTGAGCTAAATCAAATCCTGGTTGACCTTGAGGAACGCGCTTGGCTACTTCAATGGCGCGATTATATGTAGAGGCTTGTCCTGGCTTAATTAAGGCATTAGCCGCATCTAATAAAGTTTTGTTAGCGAGATATTGCTTGGCTTCTTGTCGCCACTGTTTAATTACTGTTTGGGCTTGGGGATAAAGGGAGCTTTCTTTACTGATGAGTTGTGCGGCAGCGATCGCATTAGTATATTGTCTTTGCTTGGCACGACCCTCGGCTAAATTAAGGATCATGTTACTCCAAATATTGATATTTTCTTGGGCTTGTTCGTAAAGCGGCTCACCTGGCGGAATTTTTCTGGCAGTGGCGATCGCTAAACTCAAATCACTGGCTTGAGTTTGTCTAAGAGACATTTTCGCCAAGTCTAATACAGCTTGATTGCGGTTCTTCGACTCAGAAAGGGAAGCTATTTGAGCAGCAGACTGATTTTTTGCAGGAACTACTTGTTCATGTTCATGGGACTTTGCCGATAAAGCTTCTCGACCCGCCACGAACTTTTCTTGATTGCGGAGAAAGACCACTGTTACTACAGCAGCTATTAACATCATGCCACCGCCCCAAAAGAAAAATTGTTGCCACCATAAGGTATTGGCCTTTTTCTGAGGTAAACGTGAGATGTAAGGTTGGGCAACATCGGGAATAAATCTCCCCGCACTTGTTTCTGAAGCAGGGATCGCTAATTGCCCTTGCTGGTTGCTATATTCTTCGTTGGCAATTAAGTCGGGTGACGGAGAAAGTTGTGGTTCTCCTAAACTGAAGCTGGGAAACTTCAAATCTGGTAATCTGGCAGCAACAGCCGACTGTAAAACCGATGCTTCTCCCCAAATCCCAATATGCGGCGAATTTACGGGATTTTTGGTTGATGTTGGCGCTAATGGGGGAGCAGCCAAAGCCACAGCAAAGTTTTCTTCTGAAAAAATACTACCCTCAACTTCAGATGTCTCTAATTCATGGGGTGCGGCTTCAGTTGGTTCCAGTGTGCTGGGAACTTCTGTAACTGGATGATTCACCTCTGACTGTGGCAAGATGACAAACGGTTTAGCAGGTACTATCGCTACTGGATTTTGAGTTGGTCGCCAATAGTGTTGACATAATTCTGGCGTGAACACATTTAAATAGCTGTTTAAATCTGCCAAACTGCCGCCATGACCAGAACGTAACGCAGCTAACAAAGCCGCAGTAAAAAATCCGTAACCTAGCTCACTACTTTCACGAGAAAATTGTTCTGGTTCGCAAGACAGAATCGTCGCTAATTGTAATTCTTGCGCTATTTCAATGGTTTCTTGTCCAACGGTTGCATCTGCTTGCGTACTGGAAGCCCGGTTAATATCAAGCAGCACTACAGCATTTAGTTCAGCTATGTGGAGGCTGTGCAAGAGCGATCGCATTTCGATGGCGGTTTCCTGCATTAACTCAGGATTACCTTCCACTGGCATCAAGTAATCTTGGCTTGTATGGTTAACACCATAACCACTAAAGAAAAACCACAGATAATCCCCCGGTTGCCAACAAGCCGCAGCCAAGTCTTCTATCAACAGCAAAATATTTTCTTTTGTGGGATAGGTAGACCTATCCCCAATTGGTGGTGAAGTATCTGTCATTAGTAGACAGCGTTGGGGAGAAAAACCTGCTTCTTGAACCAAAAAATCTTTTAGCGCCTCGGCATCGGCTTGGGCGCAACGTAAAGGTTGAAAAAATTGATATTGATTGATGCCGATCGCGATCGCCCAGTGATTTGCCATCCCGCTATTTGTAGGTTGTGGTTGACCGTGCCAATTTTAGATTTTGAATTTTGGATTTTGGATTGTTTTTTAGTTCAAGTTTTAATGCTTGTCCGCTAAACAAATTGAAAAGACGCTCGATAGCGTAGCCATCATCAATTTAAAATCGCAAATCTAAAATCCAAAATTGGTTGACTTGCCTAAAATTGCGGTTGGCTTTGCCGAAAGAACAAAGCTAACCTATGTCTTATAGTCTCGGAATTTCTCATGAAACCCCAAAGACTAAGTAATTTTTATTGCCTTTAATTTCAGTAAAAATTCTCAGACAATTCAATTACAGGCCATTAATTAGTAAGGAGCTTTCAGGTTATGACCAAGAATGTTGCTAACCAACAATCATCGATCATTTCCTTTTTATTTATTAGCCAAGTTATCAAACAAATCCGGATATTTCCATTAATATTTTTGCTCTTTTCTAGCCTACCTGTATGGATTGTGGCAGAAGTAATTTCACCACAGATGGTAAGAGCTTACACAGCTAGAGTTGATTTAATTATTGATAGATTACCTGATGAAAACTATGAAACCACACTGCGGAGAGCCGAAGCCACAGCCAGAGCCGCCGCACAACGCAGTTTTGACCAAGATATATTAGCTACAAATGTATCGATTATTGTCTCCGTACAGAGCTACGGTGCGATCGCACCAATTTTAGCTTTAGAAGTCAGCCGTCCCCAATGGCGTTCCCGTCCTGATGCTCAACTTTGGGCGACTTACTTTAAAACCGCGCGATCGCTATTATTCTTTGAACAAACCCCAAGCAACCCCGTCAATATCCCTCCCATCACCACCGTTGCACCAGCAACCACCACACCGTAAGTTAAAAGTGCTGAGTGCTGAGTGCTGAGTAATTAGTGCTGTACACTGAGCGTTCGCGCAGCGTCTCCAACAGAAGAAGTCGAAGTGTAAGTGCTGAGTAAAAATACTAGCCCCTAGCCTCTCACCTCTAGCCCCTTACTTGTAAATTACAGGTAGACCATTGCAGATGCAAAGAGATGGCTTAGAATAGAAAGGTTGTCAAAAATTGCGATATCCGCTACTATGGCTGTCCCTAAGAAGAAAACATCTAAATCTAAACGCGATAAACGTCGAGCTACTTGGAGACATAAAGCTGCTGTTGAAGCTCAAAAAGCTTTGTCTCTCGGCAAGTCTATTTTGACTGGACGTTCTACATTTGTCTATCCTGCTGCTGAAGAAGAGGAAGAAGAATCATAATTTCCGATTAGGAAAAACCCTAGCATCACCGAAGATTTGAGCGGTGACTTCTACCGCTCAGGCTTTTTGGTATTTGAGCAAAAGTTTTTCCGAAATTTCTTCTACTTATTAATAGTTTATGCCTGTTGTGCAGCAAGTAATCGGATACATAAAAAATCGGTAATGAATAATTTGGAAAATCCATTATCCATTACCTATTACCCATGACTGATGATCAGATAATCATAATCACACAGTAAATTATCTGGATATCCTAATGATGTAGGTGTTCAGCAAAATTAATATTTCTTCTCTGTCTGAGTCTAGTTGTTTATGCTCAGGCTCTCTGCCACACTCACAATCAGGTTTAGTTCATCATCTCGAAATAGCCAAGTGTTTCAATTAACCTAATTTTGCTGAGAATATGTTAGGCAAGTTTTTTCAAAAACCAGATAAAGAACAGGGTGAACGTGTCCCGCCTGGACAGCACCTCGCCAAAGGTTTCCCTGTACTAACTTATGGTGCAACACCCAAAGTCAATATCGAAGAGTGGGAATTTCGCGTTTGGGGTGCGGCTAAACCTGCTGTTTTCACTTTGTCGGACTTTATGGCGCTACCACAGCACGAATTTACAGCAGATTTTCACTGTGTTACCCGTTGGTCAAAACTGGATGTCAAGTGGACTGGCATTAAGGTAACAGATTTTATGAATTTGATAGAGGTAGAAAAAGAAGCCGCCCACATCATGGAACATTGCTATGGTGGCTACACTACTAATATCGCCATTGAAGATTTTGTCCGGGAAGAAAATTTCTTTGCTTTTCAACTGTTTGGAGAACCATTACCCGCAGAACATGGTGGCCCCTTGCGGTTAGTTGTTCCCCATCTCTACGCTTGGAAAAGTGCCAAGTGGATTAATGGTTTAGAATTTCTCAAGAAAGAAGAACTAGGTTTTTGGGAACGCAACGGTTATCATCGCCGGGGCGAACCTTGGGCGGAAGAACGCTATAGCAGTAGTTTTTGATTTGAAGATTTTGTTGAGTGAGAGACGTTGCAATCCAATGTCTCTCAATTTTTACCATACTTCAGTACAGAGTCCTAATAAGAAAAAGATTACTCAGCACTCAGCACTCAGCACTCAGCACTTTTCACTTAATTAATCGCTTCACAAAGCCTAATTTGTCTTGATACGGGGCATAACGCCATTTTAAATCTAGCCAGAAGGAGTTATGCAGCACGCTTTTATGGTGGGAAAAGGTATCAAAACCCGCTTTACCATGATAGTTACCAATACCACTATCACCTACGCCACCGAAGGGTAAAGATGAAACACCAAGGTGCATTACTGTGTCATTCAGACAAACGCCACCAGAAGAAGTTTCTTGTAAAACTCGTTGTTGCAGATTTTTGTTTTGTGAAAACAGGTATAAAGCTAGGGGTTTTGGCTTGGAATTAATTAAGGCGATCGCTTCTGTAATATCTGTATATTCAATTACAGGTAAAATTGGGCCAAAAATTTCTTCCTGCATTACAGGATCTGTTAAGGAGACTTGATCAATAATTGTTGGGGCAATATAGCGTTCTTCTAATTTGCTTTCGCCACCAGCCACAATTTCACCTTTATCAAGCAGTTTAATTAACCTTTCACAGTGTTTTTGACTGATAATTCTGGCATAATCAGCACTATTGTATGGGTTTTCGCCATAAAATTCTGTGAGAGTTTTTTTCAAGCCATTGATGAAATCTGGCTTAATTTTTTTATCAACTAAAAGATAATCTGGCGCAACACAAGTTTGTCCAGCATTAATAAATTTACCCCAAGTAATCCGTCTAACAGTATGCTCTAAATTAATATCAGCATCAACAATACAAGGGCTTTTGCCGCCTAATTCTAAAGTCACTGATGTGAGATGTTTTGCTGCTGCTTCCATCACAATTTTGCCCACAGCTGTACCACCAGTAAAAAAGATATGGTCAAATTTTTCTGCCAATAGCTTTTGACTGGCTTCTACACCACCTTCCACTACAGTAATAAACTCTGGTGCAAAATATTTAGCCATCATTTTGGCTAACAAACTAGAGGTAGCGGGGGCAAGTTCTGAAGGCTTGATAATGGCGCAATTACCTGCGGCGATCGCACCGACTAAGGGGGCAATAATTAAATTAAAGGGATAATTCCAAGGGCCAATAATTAAAACAACTCCTAAAGGTTCAGCATAAATTTTAGCTGAATAAGAAAAAAAATCGATTGGCACTGCTGCTTTTTGTGGTTTAGCCCAAGAGTGCAAATGTTTAATGGCATAATCGATTTCTTTGGTAATACCAATTTCTGTGATGTAAGACTCAAATTCGGGTTTCTGAAAATCTGCTTTTAAAGCTTGTATAATATCAGCTTCGTTATCAATTATTGCTTGTTTGAGAGTTCGGAGTTTTTCTAGGCGAAAAGCTATATCTTTTGTTTTACCAGTTTGAAAAAATTGACGTTGCTGCTTAATCAGTTCAGAAATTTTAGATAATTCAGCAGTAATCATGATGTTATCCTCTAATATTTGATCGAGAGGGTGAGATACCCAGCTTATTTAAGAATTCGGGTATCTTGATATTCACAAATGATTTAGGACTGCTATGGATCATACTTGATCAATTTATTATTTCTTCAAGGTTTAAGGGGTAAACGGACAATAAATTCGCTACCTTTACCTAATACAGAATTAACAGAAATCTGCCCTTGATGTGCCTCGACAATTCGGCGAGATAAATACAGTCCTAAGCCACTACCGGAACTCTTGTGGCTACCTTGACGAAATCTTTGAAACAATGTTGTTTGTTCTTCGGGCGAAATACCCGAACCTGTATCAGCTACCACAATATCAATATAGTCATTCCCAGAGATAGATGACGTGTTTCCCCAGGAGGAAATCTCTGGATTTTGATCTGCGGGGGAGAGGCGCACTGCTATATAGCCAGATTCAGTAAATTTAATGGCATTACCTATAAGGTTAGTTAACAGGCGGTGCAGTTCTAAGCGATCGCCCATAATATTACTATTAGTTAATTCCTCGGCATATTTTTGTTCGATAGTCAGTGCTTTAGCTGCGGCTAAAGGTGCGAGTTCTCCAACTACTTCGGCAATTAATAGCTTTAAATCAACAGGTTGAAACGCCAGGGTTTTGCGACCGGCTTCAAATCGATACACTTCTAATAAAGTATTTACCATCGAGAGCAAGTTGGCATTGCTACGCGCCATGATGGTGAGTACTTCTCGCATTTGCGATGACAATTCACCCAAAGCACCTTGCTCAAATAACATTAACATCCGATCAGCCGCGACTAAGGGCGTACGCAAGTCATGGGTGAGTCGAGAAACAAAGTCTTCTCTCTGACGGGCAATTTCATCACGCTCATCCATACTATGCTTGAGTCGTAATAGCGATCGCACTCTGGCAAGTAATTCATCTACCGTCACTGGTTTACGAATAAAATCATCAGCGCCCAAATCTAATCCGTGTGCAACGTTGGGTGCATCGTGGGCTGTGATTAACAAAATAGGAATATATTGCTGCAAGTTCATCTCTCCACGAATGCGCCTGGTAACTTCATAACCATCCATTCCTGGCATCATTAAATCCAGCAATACCAAGTCACAAGGAGATGCTTCTAGTTGGGCTAAAGCAACAAAACCATTTTCTGCGGTGCTAACCGTATAACTTTCTTCTTCTAGTATGGTTTTAATTAAAAAAACATTATCTGGTGAATCATCGACCACCAAAATTTTGTCAGGGCGCGGCGATAGTGAACTCATGTGTGGGGCAGATTTTTGGTAGATGTGAGTTTTTGAGCAAAACTGCTATATTGCTACCACTTTTTACTGATTTGTTTTTTAGCTTACATTCCGCCATTGAAAGTGGCACAATCAACAATTTTAGTTTAATTGTAGAAAATTAAAAGTCAGCCCTATCAATACTTATAGCTTGAGAAATGGCGATCGCTTCATTTCACGCCAACCTCTACAAGCAGATTTTTATTCTCCTTCTCAGATAATTAGCATCTATAGCAGTAGCCAAATTGCTTAGGACATCGATAAATAATCAAACTTAGACATCACAAAGCTTTTAACCCTGTCACCTGCTATATCTATAGAATCTAGGGTTAATGATTATAGCTGACCAAAAGTTAGTCTTTTAATTCCTCCAACGCAACGATAAAACCTCTGATGCAGTTTCCATAACAGAGTATGGCGAAAGAAATAGGTTATTTCGTTTACATTTTTTAATAAAAATTATTTAAGGGTAATAATTTTAGGATTCTAAGAAAGTTGGGTTTACAATTTTCCCCTTATTTTCATGGTTTAAATACTAAGTCTCTTATCCAGCAGGCTTTGTAGAGTCTTGACTACATCTTGATTAATTTAAGTCAGATTTGTAAAGAAATATAAAGCCGTGTTTCTAGAAAATTTATCACCAAAATTCACTGCCAATTCAAACAGCTATAACTCATGAATATCAAGGCTTTGGATGCCTTGAAAGGCTGCCATAAATTCAACTTAAAACTTTACATTTACGCGAGTAAATAGCAGAAAAATATTACAGAATATGAAGCGAAACATCCAATTAAAGTAAATTCATGTAGACTTATTTCAACAGGCATTAAAAAAATTTGTCTGTTCAATATTTAACTAAACATTGCACTTATAAAACAATGACCACAACCTTACAACAGCGTTCTAACGCTAACGTATGGGAGCGGTTCTGCAATTGGATCACCAGCACCGAAAACCGTATTTATGTCGGTTGGTTCGGTGTATTAATGATTCCTACATTGCTGGCTGCAACCACCTGCTTCGTAATCGCATTCATCGCTGCTCCTCCTGTAGACATCGATGGTATCCGTGAACCAGTTGCTGGTTCTTTGATCTACGGAAACAACATCATCTCTGGTGCAGTTGTTCCTTCTTCTAACGCGATCGGTTTGCACTTCTACCCAATCTGGGAAGCAGCTTCCTTAGATGAGTGGTTGTACAACGGTGGCCCATACCAATTGGTAATTTTCCACTTCCTGATCGGATGTGCTTGCTACATGGGTCGTCAGTGGGAATTGTCTTACCGCTTGGGTATGCGTCCTTGGATCTGCGTAGCTTACTCTGCTCCTTTGGCTTCTGCTACAGCAGTATTCTTGATCTACCCCATCGGTCAAGGTTCCTTCTCAGACGGTATGCCTTTGGGTATCTCCGGTACCTTCAACTTCATGATCGTGTTCCAAGCAGAACACAACATCCTGATGCACCCCTTCCACATGCTCGGTGTGGCTGGTGTATTCGGCGGTTCTTTGTTCTCTGCAATGCACGGTTCTTTGGTAACTTCTTCCTTGGTTCGTGAAACAACCGAAACCGAATCTCAAAACTACGGTTACAAATTCGGTCAAGAAGAAGAAACCTATAACATCGTTGCAGCACACGGTTACTTCGGTCGCTTAATCTTCCAATATGCGTCCTTCAACAATAGCCGTTCCTTGCACTTCTTCTTAGCTGCTTGGCCTGTAGTTGGTATCTGGTTTACCGCTTTAGGTATCAGCACAATGGCGTTCAACTTGAACGGTTTCAACTTCAACCAATCCGTGATTGACTCTCAAGGTCGCGTCATCAACACCTGGGCTGACATCATCAACCGCGCTAACTTAGGTATGGAAGTAATGCACGAGCGTAACGCTCACAACTTCCCCTTAGACTTAGCTGCTGGTGAAGTTACTCCCGTTGCTTTGAATGCTCCTGCAATCAACGGTTAATTTTCTAGAGATTGTCTCTAAATAATTAATAAAAACGCTCTCCTTTTTAGGGGGGCGTTTTTGTTTGCGTTGATTGGGATTATCTTAGCTTTCGGTTATCATAGCTACAACGTAAATATTCAAATCAATGGCTGAAACTGGCAGAATCAGGGTTGCTAAAGATAAAGCAGATTTAGTAAAAGCATTAACCTCTTCCGATGGTGGTACTGGGCCTTTTCAAACATTTGCTGATGTGATTGTATTTGCAGCAGCCTTGGGTGCAAAGCATAAAAAGCGTGTACCTTTAGGCGAAATTTCTAAACGAGAACCATCCCCAATCAGATTAGAATATTTCGCTTCCGTCGGGAATGATGTGGTGATTAAATTATTGGGAATGACTGAAACTCAAGATATTAATATCTTATCTATTCATGAAGAAGAATATGCAACTAAACGCAACAGTATTTTTGAAGAGTATGCGAATGGGGGATTAGAGATATTACAAAATGAGTTGCGTGGATCAGTTGATTATTCAGAGAGAATTTTATTATTTCTCAGTTATGAAAGAATGAACGAAGATAAACAAGATGAGGAATTTGATTTAAGCAAATTCCTCTCTTGATTTTTCAACACTACTGAAAATTAATAATTCAACTCCATCCCAACTGCATTTTTACTACCTTGACTGCATCTATTATGGCAGTTGGTCTATTTTGAACTTCATAATCAGAATTACCGGATTTTCTAACTATATTATTTGCCCAAATACTATTTCTTCGTGACCAATCTAGTTTTGCTATTTCAGAAACTTTCTGTGTATCAAAATAATTTCTTTCTTTGTCATAAGTGCTATATAGCAATCTCCCTAATACTTCTAATCCAGCACTGACACCTAGTAAACAAGATTCTCTAAACGCACCGACTTGATGAAGTGTAAGCTTGTCTACAGGTGTTTCAGCAATAAGTTTTGTATCATTACATTCTGAGAAAAATCTATTTAAGCACACAATTAAAGCTTCAGATGATTGCTTAACATCATATCCTTTAAGTTCATCAGTTGTATTTTCTGCAAATACACAACTTACAAATCTGGCTATAAAATTAGTTGTGTAAATCAACTTCTGTTTAGCATTTTTCCCAATTTTATTTGTTTTCTCCTGAAACATTTGCACTTCTTCTATTAAGTTTTTGGTAATACCAACTCTACCTTCAAATTCTCCAAAAGATAATAACAATGAATTATCTAGCTGTTTTGTTTGAGCCATATCTCTGAAGTCAGTTTGGCACTGGCGTTGGTTTCCTTCTAAAATCAGCGTAATAGCAAATTGGTCACGACCAACTAAATGGCTTTCATTACTCAAAATTAACTCTTGAATTGCACTTTTACGATGTTGTCCATCCGTAATATCTAATTTAATTCCGTTAGGAATAATGACTATACAAATACCTCTACCTAATTCGTATATTTTAATAGACTGCTCATCAACATTGGCTGTAATTGTTCCTAAAACCCAAGGTTTATTAGCTTTAGCGCGTTCAACAACATAGTCTTTGATTTCCTTTGCATGACCTTTTACTTCTGGTCGATTCTTACCTGAATCAGGATCATTTTTATCAGAGGGTTTAGCTTGGAGGAGGGTAGGTAAATCTTTAGCAGGGACATTTATTTGTAGCATTTTTCGCTTTCCCTGATGAAAAATTAACCCAGGATAACATGACTCCAAATAATTGTCTGAAAAAAGCGGTGCGACTAAGTTACTAAAATTAGCTTTGATATCTGGCAAAACACTATTGTTACTCTCTTCGTTGCTTTGAAGCATATAAATAAATACCTATGCAAGTTAGTAGATACTAACTTACATAATAAGAGGCTTTGTAGTATTTTGCAGTAAGTAAATTTACTCTGTAATAAGCTGGTTTAATTTGACTAAGTAAGAACAGATGGAAGCCCTACCGCTTTTGGATCGACAAACTCACCATCAAAACTTATAGTTTTATTTTCCACTGTTCTTGCATTAGCCAAAGCTTTACGAAGATCAGCTACTTCCATTGGATCTTGAAGTCCACCCAAAATGTAAATTAATAACTTAGCCGCTAATTCTTTTCCAGAAACCTGTACGCGCTTTTTATTCGGGTCATATAAAACCCCATACCAAAGAGACTGAGGGTATTCCATCCCAGTAAAGCCACCTTGTTGGTCAAACTTTTTCAATTTCTTGAAAATACTGGTTAAAGAAAACCCTTTTTTAAACACCAAAAATCCCAAAGCTTGAGCGATAGCAACTTGCGCCACAGGACGGAAAAGCATATTTCCTTCACCGCCATCCTTTTCAAAGCTGAACCTTCGTAAAACTGGTGTATCTTCATGTGCCAAAATCTTATAACTAGGTAAGTGTGCCAAGTTATCAAAAAGTTTGGTGAATTCTGCAATTCCCTGTTCAATTTCCTCATTTTCTGGACGCATCGGAATTAAGCCTTTTTCCAATGGTTTCCAATGAGGGAATTTTTGACCTAAATATCTCTCAGACATATCTTGTAGAGCTTGCAATGTCGTCAAAACTGTCGAATTTGACGCTACAGTTGAACTGTTCCAATTAACACGCGGTTTACGGTTTTGACGCTGTTCTAAAAGTGGATGAGTTACTGCAATTTTTCGCGCCACAATAGAAAAACCGTCATCTTCATTTAACTGTGCTAACTGACCTTTAGTTAAAGGTGCAGCCATCAAGTTAACATGGACAAAAATCGACCTTACCCTTCTTCTAGCTTCATTACGAGTTTCCCCAGAATTTACTGCACAAATAAATTCAATGCCAATTTTTTCTTTAGGTAAGCTTTGCAAATAAGCAGGTTCTACCTGATACTGCTCTATTAAATCTGAGACTGTAATAAAACTATCATCGGCAGTTTTATCTTTTTTATATCGCTGGAGTTTGCCAGTTTTAATTAACTCAATTAAACCCTGAACTCCCATTAGCCGATGTTGACCATCTAGTGCATAAATGGTGACATTTTCTTCAGAAACATTGAGTAAGCCCACCTTACCATCTTTATCTAGAGGTGTAAAATCGGTAGTAGATTTTGTAGCGCGTTCTTCACTATCCCACTCCGAGGCTTTTGAGTTATCAACCCAAGGCTGGTTAATGACTACGAGAACTGGGGGAAACTTATGATTTTTTCTCGCAGCCAAATATTGAACTAAAGGTGCTTGGCGTGACCAGTCAATAGGACGCTGTTGAATTTCATCGATACTATCTGCATCAATTTCGATATTATCAGTCTCTGGATTATATTTTTTTTGCAGCAGAGGTAAACCAGAAGCGAAATGAACTCGACCAGCGAACCATTCTAGAGTCACGGAACCAATATAGGCTTCAATTCCGCCCATTTCCGTTTTCTGCACCAGAATTTGGTCTTTTTTCTCTAAGAATTTTTCTAGAAGTAAAGCTAGTACCTGTTTATCCTTGTTGTCTCTCTCCAGGTACTCTTTTGCAATATCAGTAGTGAGGTTAGATGCAATGTCACTCATATTAATTTTTAAAAACTTAGTCTTGTAACCTAGCTATATTGTCCAAAAAGTTAGATACTAATAAATCAGTTTTTAAAAACTTTTTGGGAAGCCGCGCATTCCATACGCTGGAGTAAAAAGCGGTAACGCCCAAATGTCCAGAGGTAGGAAGTAATGACTGAAGCACAACAACCAGAAAATAAAGGTCAGCAGAAAGGTACTGTAGCAGAATTAGTAGAGGATATCCAAGCTCTGACCATTGAAATTCAAGAATTGTATTGTTTGGATGCGATTCCTTGGGTTGTAGGTTATTCGGGTGGTAAAGACAGCACGGCTACTTTACAGCTAGTCTGGAATGCGATCGCTGGACTTCCACCAGCAAAACGAATTAAAACAATCTATGTCATTACTACAGACACATTGGTAGAAAACCCGATTGTTGCTGCTTGGGTGCGAAATTCTCTACAGCAAATGAAATTAGAAGCTCAAGCGCAAGAATTACCATTTGAACCTCATTTATTACAGCCAGATTTTAAGGAAACATTTTGGGTGGGTTTGATTGGGAAAGGTTATCCAGCACCAAGAGGTAAATTCCGTTGGTGTACAGAACGGCTGAAAATCAATCCCTCGAATCGCTTTATTCGTGATGTAATTCGAGCTAGTGGAGAAGCAATTGTTGTACTGGGTACTCGCAAAGCAGAAAGCACAAAACGCGCTAACAGAATGAAAAAATTAGAAGCTCTGCGGGTACGCGATCGCCTAAGTCCTAACATGAATTTGCCGAACTCCTTAGTTTACAGCCCTATTGAAGACTGGCAAAATGATGAAGTTTGGATTTATTTAATGCAGTGGGAAAACCCTTGGAGATATAGCAATAAAGACCTATTTGCTATGTATCGGGGTGCTTCTGCTGATAATGAATGTCCCTTAGTAGTAGATACTTCTACTCCAAGCTGTGGTAGCTCTCGTTTTGGTTGTTGGGTTTGTACCTTAGTTAGCCAGGATAAATCTCTAGCGGCTATGATTCAAAATGATGAAGAAAAAGAGTGGATGCAACCTCTACTTGATTTTCGCAAGGAATTAGATGCAGAAGAAACACGCGATCGCCGAGATTTCCGCCGCAGAAATGGAGATGTTCAACTGTATGAGCGCAATCTAGAAGGTGAACTATCTATTGAACCAATTCCAGGCCCTTATGTAAAAGAAGCACGGGAAGATTGGCTGAGAAAATTACTAAACGTCGAAAAACAAATCCGTCAAACAGCACCAGAAAATATGCGCGATATTACTCTGATTTCTACAGAAGAACTTAGCGAAATTCGTCGCATCTGGCTAGAAGAAAGACATGAGTTTGACGATAGTTTACCCCGCATTTATTACGAAGTAACTGGGGAAGAATTCAAAGACCCGCGCCCTGGTGTTGAACATAAACTATTAGGTAGTGATGAATGGGCTGTCTTAGAAGAAATCTGTGCTGATGACACTATGCACTTGGAACTCATGTCAAAACTTTTAAGCACAGAATGGCAATTTCGTAAGAAAACAAAGCGTGTCGGAATTTACGAAACTCTCGAAAAATGTTTTAATACTAGTTCTCGTTCTCCTGAAGAAGCAATTAGGAATGCCCATTTAAAACGTGATTTAAGAGAGGCTGTTAGTCAAGGAGATGTTGCAACAGTTAGAGAAAAAGTCAAGCAGTTAACTTTAGCTGATTTTGCCGCGCCGGATGAACAAGCAAGTATACCTAATACACAAAATAATACAGAAAATACATCAAAATCTTCTGACAATGCAAAAACTTGGTCAAATATGAAATTTAAAAAGAAACAGACAAAGGCTTAAATTTACTGGTCATCATTAGCGTCTCCTAAGTACAGCCTGATAAACTCGTCTGCTGCGACTGGATTAATTTTTCTGAGTGCATCACGAATTTCTAACAGCTTATCAGCAACGGGGTCTGTCATTTCATTAATCCAACGGTGAATGTTTGGCCGTCCTGTTCCCATTGTGACGGCTAACTTGTTCTGACTGATGCTGTATGTTTCCAACACCTGTTTAAGTGCTTTACCTGCTTTTCCCATGCCTTTGATTGTGTCAAAGGCTTCTAACAGAGTAAATGTTCTGTATATGTAACAAACGAGGTAAGATTATCTTGTTACGTTTAAGTAACACAACGACTTACCCATAAACAGGTAAATTTCAATGACTAAAAGCTTTCTAGCAGAGACTTGTCAAAGCACCACACAGCTTGCTTCCAGCAACGACTCTACACAAACAACACCCGATAGAGAGTCTGTAAAGGTTGTAATTTATGGTTCTAAAAAAGGTGTCAATAACACAATTTTGACTTTATACAAACTGGGTTTCGCCCAAGTTTACGAGTGGAGTCCTTTATTACCTAGTTCTAACCCTGGCGAAGTTATGAGTATTTTAACAAGGCAGATTCTGACAAATTAATTAGTGGTTCATCGCATTCATTTTAAGACGTGGGAGTGGTCAGATCCCCGACTTCTTAAAGAAGTCGGGGATCTCGCAAAGCATCTAGCCTTTTATCTATAAAGACAAATGATATTTTTAGAACTCGTATTACAAAATTTTGGCCCTTATTCTGGCAGACAAGTAATTAATCTTGACCCAAGAAATGAGGATAATCCTCGCCCGATTCTTTTATTAGGCGGTATGAATGGCGGGGGAAAAACTACGCTGATGGATGCTATTCGCCTCGCATTATATGGACAACGCGCTCAATGTTCGACGCGCGGTAATTTGAGCTATAGTGATTTTTTAAATCAATGTGTTAATAGTAAAGCTACTCCTTCTGAAAAGACACGAATTGAGTTACTTTTTGAACATATTGAAGATGATCAGCCAGTAAAATATCGGATTGTGAGAACTTGGGAGAAAAATCCTAAAGATGGCAAAGATGCTTTAGGAATTTTAGGTGATGATGATACTTGGCCTGTTGATTATCTGACAAGTATCTGGGATGACTATATAGAAAATTTACTACCTTTAGGAATTTCTAATTTATTTTTATTTGATGGCGAACAAGTAAAAGAACTAGCAGAACAAGAAACACCGCCGCCAATTGTTGTGGAAGCTATTCGTGGACTTTTAGGACTAGAATTAGCTGACAAATTAGCCGTTGATTTAGATGTTTTAATCAACCGTAAGCGTAAAGAGATGGCTGATACTAAAGATTTAGCGTATATCGAAGATATTGAAAAAAGGTTATTACAACAGCAAGAAGATTATCAAGTAACAGAACAAGAGTTAGCTAATTTAAAAAATCAAGTTGAATCATTAGAAACTATCCAGCGAGAGGCTTTAGATAAATTTGTATCTGAAGGTGGTAAAATTGCCGCCGAACGCAGTCAGTTAGAAGATAAACAAAAAGAAAAAACTGCTGCATTAGAAGCAATTCGACAGTCTTTATGTGAATTAGCTGCTGAAATCTTACCCTTAGCGTTAATTCCTAATTTATTGAGTCAAGTACAAACCCAGGGCGCAAGTGAATTTCGTAATCAACAGGTGCAACTTGCAAGAGATGTTTTAATTGAACGAGATAAACGTTTACTTGAATGGCTAAATCAGTTAACCATTGCTGCTGACCAAGTTGATAAAATTCAAGCTTTTTTAGCTGAAGATGTCGATAGTTTATATGCAAGTTCACTCCAATCTGAAGCACCTTGGCTGTTAGCGGATGAGGAAAGCTTGAGCCAATTAGATAATGTTAGATATCACTTAAAAAGTGCGTGTAATACTGCAAAACAGCATTTAGTTAGTCTCAGAAATCTGGAAGAAGAAATTATTACATTAGAAAGACAAGTGCAGACAGCAGCAGAACCAGAAGCTTATAAAAAGTTGCGTGATGCTGTGGAAGATTCACAAAAAGAAGTTATACAAGCTAAATCCAAGTATGAAACAACAAGGCAGAAATTAGCAGCGTTAACTGATACAATTGAAATCACCAAAAAAGAATTAAACGATTATACTGACAAAAGTATCAAACATCAAAATAGAGAACATATCATTACTTCTGCTTCTAAAGTGCAAGAAACCCTGAAGATTTTTCGAGAAAAGTTAACGCTGCGGAAGCTAAATAAGTTAGAAGAAGAAGTGAAGAATTGTTTTCTCTATTTACTGCACAAATCAGACTTAGTATTTCGCATTGCTATTGATACAAAAACCTTCGCCTTATCGCTGTTTGATTTTGATGGAAAACCAGTCCCGAAACATCGCCTGTCGGCTGGGGAAAAGCAGTTACTGGCGATCGCCTTTCTTTGGGGACTCGCCAAAGTCTCTGGTTTGCGCTTACCAGTAGCTATTGACACACCCCTCGGCAGACTCGACTCTTCCCACCGCCAAAACCTAGTAGAAAAATACTTCCCCGCCGCCAGCCATCAGGTAATTCTGCTTTCTACTGATACGGAAATTGGTAAAAAAGAAGTCGAAACTCTGCGGAAAAATGAAGCGATCGCTCGTGAATATCTTCTCAAATACGACTCATCCACTCGTCAAACCACAGTGATGGAAAATCAATATTTTTGGTAGGAGATAACTTTGAGACAATGGGGTTGAGCAATTTGTATAAGTTTGTCTATTTACAATAGATGTAAGCAGCTTTAGAGAGTAGAGATGATATCACCACATTTACTGGAACTAGAACGTGATTTAAGTACTTTGTCATTAGAAGAACTTGAATGGCTTTTAGAACGTATTAGAAAACAAGTGCAAGCCAGAAAACAATCAGATGATTTTACTGATATTCACCAGATAAATAAACAACTAGCGACTATGGCTAATGATTTAGATATAAAGACAGAAATTGCTTCTATTCACGAGGAATTTATTTTTACTGAAATGGATGGATTAGAAAAATTGTGAGTATCGAAAGAGGACAAATTTATTTTGTCAATCTTAATCCTGTACAGGGTAGAGAACAAGCAGGAACACGGCCAGTTTTAGTTTTATCCATAGACCCTATTAATCAATTACCTTTGGTTGTGACTGTAGTTGTAGGGACAAAAGGAGAAAATATTAAGCGTGATTATCCCACTAATATCCGAGTTTCTCCAAATGAATGTGGACTGCCTATGGAAACAGTATTCTTATGTTTTCAAATTCGTTCTATAGATCCAAACCGCTTTCCTGCTGCTCCATCTGGTAAGCTTGCTGAATCCAAAATGCTAGAAGTTGAAACTGCGGTTCGCTACTGTTTGGGTTTATGACCAAAAACTGTCTAAATTTTTGTAAAAGATATGAGTAAACATTATGGAAGCCCCAATCGAAAGAATTAAACTTTCCCAAACCGCCAAAGACCAACTACAAAAACTCAAACGTAATACGAAAATTGACCAATGGAATATTCTGTGTCGTTGGGCGTTGTGTCGTTCACTGGCTGAACCCGCGCCACCATCGCCTGTACCTATTCCCCAAGATAGTAATGTGGAAATGGCTTGGCGGGTTTTTGGTGGCGAAATGTCTGATATTTTTTTACTCGCCCTCAAGCAACGCTGTCATAATGACGGTTTAGGGACTGATAAAGAAACCCTCGCTACGCAATTCCGGTTGCATTTGCATCGGGGTATTGGTTATTTAGCTGGCGACCCAAATATCAAGAAAATTGAAGATTTGATTGAACTGGTAATAAAAGATTGAAAGGATATTAGTTAACTGTTAACTGTTAACTGTTAACTGAACATTATGCCGGAGAGCTACTTAGAAATTGAGCGTCATCGAGCTGCGATCGCTCGCACAGAAATCTCTCGCCCTGTAAGATTAGCCATAGAATGGTCAATCATTAACCAGGACAGGACTTTTTTTGACTATGGCTGCGGTCATGGTGGCGATGTGCAGCGTGTCGGGAATCTCGGCTATACGAGTGCAGGTTGGGACCCGTACTATTACCCAAATCAGCAAATTACGCCTGCTGATGTTGTTAATTTGGGTTACGTTATCAACGTCATCGAAGATATCGCAGAACGCAACCAAAGCCTGATTAAAGCCTGGGAACTCACCCGCAAAGTTTTAATTGTCGCTGCACAAGTCTTAATTAACGCTCCCAGCAAAGCCCAACTCGCTTACAATGACGGCATTGTAACTAGCCGTAATACTTTTCAAAAATATTACGAGCAAGAAGAACTCAAAAAATATATTGATCAAGTCTTAAACGTCGATGCAGTCCCGGTGGCGCTTGGGGTTTACTTTGTCTTCCGTGACGAAGCCGAAAAAGAAAGCTTCAAAGCCATCCGTTTCTTTTCGCGCACTTATACACCGCGAGTCCGCATCCCTAGCAAGCGGTTTGAAGATTATCAGGAAGCACTGCAACCACTCATGGAGTTTTTCACCCAACGCGGGAGATTACCTGTCAAGGGTGAATTAGCCAACGAACAAGAACTATTAACGGAATTTGGTAACTTTCGCCGCGCCTTTGGGGTTGTCTTGCAAGCCACCGATGAAGCAGAATGGGATGCGATCGCCTATCGTCGTTCTTTAGACATTCAAGTTTACCTTGCCCTCACCCACTTTGATAAACGCCCCAGATTTTCCCAACTTGCGCCAGAAATGCGCCACGACATCAAAGCCTTTTTTGGTAGTTACGAGGAAGCTTGCGAAGTCGCTGACCAAAAATTATTTAGTTTGGGTAGACCAAAAGTAGTGCAAACAGCCTGCGAAAAAAGCAAAATCGGCAAACATACACGCGGCGCACTTTACGTTCATGTTTCCGCCCTCGCCGCCCTCGATCCCTTACTCCGCATTTACGAAGGTTGCGCCAGTCGTACCATTGGGCGTGTTGATGATGCGACGCTGATCAAATATAACCTTGAGCAACCGCAAATATCTTACTTATTTTATCCAGACTTCGACACAGACCCCCACCCAGCTTTAAAAGCCAGCATCACCATTGACTTAAAAACTTTGTACGTCACTCATCGAGACTATGCAAATCGGGAAAATCCACCTGTTCTGCATCGGAAAGAAACCTTTGTTACACCTAATTATCCCCAATACGAAGAATTTGCTAAACTCACCCAACAAGAACAGGAATTAGGTTTACTCAAGCAAAAAAGTGATATTGGTACCCGTGAAGGTTGGTTAAAATGTCTGGCTGAACATGGAGTCGAAATTAGAGGACATCAAATTTATCCGATCAAAGAAAGTTAGACAAAATTTAGAGGACAAATAGTTATGCAAAGTATTAATATCCGTTCTCGTGTAGGCGCAGATGGTATTTTACATCTTGATATTCCCGTAGAAATGACAAATATAGAAATTGAAGTAACAGTAACAATTCAAGAAATTACACCACAAAAACGCGGCTGGATGCCGGGATTTTTTGAGGAAGTAATTGGTGGTTGGGTAGGAGAAGCCCTAGAAAGACCAGAACAGGGAGAATATGAAACGAGGGAGCAGATATTTTGACTTATTTACTTGATACAAATGTCTGTATTCGCCTAATCAATAACAGTCATCCTGGTGTCGTGAATCGTCTGGCAAGTCAGCAACCAGAGGAATATATTTATTTCTGCTATAGCAATCCTATCTGAGTTGGAAAAAATATTTTTTATAACGAACCGCAAAGGACGCATAGACGCGATAGCGGCTTCCCGCAGGGTAGGACACAAAGAAGAAGAATAAAGAGAAGAAAGATAATTTTACAAATGATTTAGGATTACTATATCACTCAATTGGAACTTTATTATGGAGCTTATCGTAGCTCACAAACTGAGAAAAATTTAGAAATATTACAAAGATTTCATAGCCAATTTAATATTATTGAATTGGACTCACAAACAGCAAAAATAGCAGGTAAAATCCGCGCTGATTTAGCAGTTATAGGTACACCAATCGGCCCTTATGATTTACAAATTGCGGCTGGCGCAATAGCAAAGAATCTGATATTAGTCACGCACAACACGCGAGAATTTAGTCGAATCAGTGGATTAAAGCTTGAAGATTGGGAAGAACCAAGTTAATTTTTGTCAAGTTATGAAACTATGCAGTAACTATGGCAAGATAACTGCAATTCGCTCCAGTGAGTAAGGAATATCGAAACGATGAAAGAAATCCAAGCACTACGCCAAGCCGTCCAAAGTCGCAAAATGGGGGCTTTGTTATTGCTGGGTTTTGCATCGGGATTGCCTTTGTTCTTAACTAGTAGAACATTGCAATTGTGGATGCAAGATGCCAAGGTTGATATCGGCAAAATTACTTTATTTGGTTTGCTGGCGTTGCCTTATTCGCTCAAATTTTTGTGGTCGCCGTTGTTAGATAGGTTTGTACCACCGTTTTTGGGCGCGAGACGGGGTTGGTTGATTTTGACTCAAGTTGGGTTAGCAATTGCGATCGCCACTCTCGCCTTACAACAACCTTCCCAAAGTGACCAAGTATTGCAAATTTTGGCAATCAACTGTTTAATTATCACCTTTTTAAGTGCCACCCAAGACATCGCCGGCGATGCTTACCGTACCGATATTTTAAACCCCCTAGAAGCTGAAGCTGGTGCATCGGTGTGGGTACTCGGCTATCGTGTGGCTTTGTTTGTCACCAGTTCCTTAGCTTTAGTTTTAGCCGATCGCTTACCTTGGAATGGTGTTTACTTACTCATGGCGGCTTTAATGGCTGGGAGTATCTTTGTCACTTTATCTGCACCCAGAGAACCACAGGTAAGCAACAATCGAGAAACAGCACCTTTATCTGCCAAAGATGTGATATTCGTGCTATTTATCACAGCATTAGTAGCTGGTTTACTGGGAGGAGTTTTTCTTGGCTATATTGCTTTGCCTGTATTTTATTGGTTATTAGCAGCTTTGATTGTCGCTTGGATAGTTTCATCTTTATTATTGCCTGATGAATTACTGGGTGAAGCTCAAGAAAATCAAGCCCCCCAAAACCTACAGGAAGCCATTTTTCTGCCTTTTAAAGAGTTTTTTCATCGCTTTGGCTTGGCTCAAGCTGGTGTAATTCTGATATTTATCATCCTTTATAAACTGGGCGATTCTTTAGTTGGTATCACAGCTAATTTATTTTTGCGAGAAATCAACTTTACTAAAACTGAAATTGGTGCAATTCAAGCCGGAATTGGCTTTCTCGCCACAACTGTTGGTGTATTAGCTGGTGGGGTAATCTTAAGCAAAATTCATATTAATCGCGGTTTATGGATATTTGGCATACTGCAATTATTGAGTAACTTGGGTTATTATGCTTTAGCTGTTGCTGGCAAAAATTACTCGTTATTAATCTTGGCAGTAAATATCGAAAATTTTAGTGCTGGATTAGTAACGGTTGCTACAGTGGCATTTTTAATGAACCTCTGCAATCACCGTTTTACAACCACTCAATTTGCATTATTTTCTAGCTTAATGGCGATTAGTAGAGATGTTCTTTCAGCACCGGCAGGCGATTGGGCAAAAGCCACAGGCTGGCCTGTGTTTTTCTTGTTAACCCTAGTAGCAGCCTTGCCAGGATTGTTACTTTTACCGTTTGTTGCTCCCTGGAATCAAAAGCCAGTGGTAATATCTAGACCAGGACTAGAGGAAGAAGATGAGGATGTATGGGAAGCCAAGTAATTGTTGTTGTTGGTACATTTATTCTTTTACTTACAGGCTTGTTACTTGGCTATGTCCTGTCACAGTTAGTACTGGGATTTTTGACTTTTAATCTCTTTACTTTTTTTGGTACACTCAGCCTAATTTTAATTTTCGGCACACTGTATTACGTTTTATTTTGGCAGTTACGCCGAGAACAATCCAGCGTTGTGCCGGAAAATATGTCCGCAACAGAGATTAACGATCGCATCACCGATAACCAACTCAAAAACAGGCTGATTGCCAAGTTAAATGGTGATACCGCCGCAGCTGAACGCTTAATTGAACAAGCCAAGCAAAATTATCCCGGTATGCCAGAAAGTTGGTATTGCGAGCGAGTTATGGATGATTTAGAACGCGATCAGCGTTAAGGTTAAAAAAGAGAGGCAGGAGGCAGAGTAAAATTCTTCAACTCAGCACTTACAACTCAGCACTCAGCACTCAGCACTCAGCACTAAACACTCAGTTTCTTTTGACTTTTAACTTTTGACTTACTAAATATGTCTATAATTCGTCAATACATCGCCCCACTACTGGTACTTTTAGTATTTCTCGTTGCCTTAGTAGCAGTCAGCGCCCGGATATTTTTGCCGGCTGATATGGCAGCACCCGCGCCTATTGAAGAAACTGGGGTAATTTTACCAGCGACGGCTGTGGATTTATTCACCTTTAGCAAATAAAGTGTCTGAGCAATTACTACCAGGGTATTTAATTCGTCGCGGTTCAACATTAGAGCGATCGCTCCTTGTCAAGTTCATGCAACGCACTTACCAGGAGCGATTTCCCCAGCAAGATTTTGCCCACCTCGCCCGCACTGTCGAGCAGTATTTATCCCAAGATACGCCCTTATGGTGGGTGGATGTGAAAGAGGCAGGGGAGACAAGGAGCAGGGAGCAGAGGGGAGAAACATACAAGACTTCTGCCCCCTTGTCTCCCTCGTCTCCCTCATCCCCCTTGCCCCCTGCCCCCTGCCCCGTTGCTTGTGTTTGGGTGGGAAATGCCATAGATCAAGTCAGTGGCGATCGCCATGCTCATATTTTTTTGCTTTACGTCGTCCCAGAACATCGGCGTAAAGGTATTGGTAAGGCTTTAATGCAGCATGTCGAAAAATGGGCAATTCAACGAGGCGATAAACAAATCGGTTTACAAGTCTTTGAATCCAATCAACCTGCTTTAAATCTCTACTATCAACTGGGTTATCAAACTCAATCCTTGTGGATGCTGAAAGAACTGTCAGGTTATTTCGTCGGTGACAGCCATGAGTAGCAGTTTGGCGATCGCAGTACCGCAACAATTTATTTACCGTCCTAAAAATTCTGAAACACTTGGGACAGTTAGTAATTGGTCAATAGACACAAGGCTCAAAAATAAGACTTCAGACTTCATACTTTAGACTTCAGACTTTTCAAACAAATCTCAATCATGTCGAACATAAAGTGTACAATAATCTAGCAAATACCTATCAGGCGCTGAATTATTGGCACGGGGGGTTATCTGTAAATCCCACTCGGCACTTAAATGACGTATGTATGACGACGATGACCTAAGCCTACTCGATCCCGACGTAGAGCTAGAAAGCCCTCTTGATAAAATGGAGCCACTCACTGCTGAATCAGAAGTGGCAAAGCCCGATCCAGAAGTGATGTTAGCACTTTTGGAAAATTCTCAACCCCAGCAGAGAATGTTGGCGGCGCGTGCTTTTTGTGATATTGAAGATGAAAGAGCTACCCCGCTACTCATTGGGCTGTTAAAAGATTCCTGTCCCTTGGTGCGCGTGAGTGCCGCCTATGGTATTGGTCGCAATCCCAGTAAAGAAGCAGTAGAACCATTAATTGCCCAACTCAACCAAGATTGGAACGGTTATGTACGTAAAGGTGTAGTTTGGGCATTGGGTAATTGCCGCGATCGCCGTTGTCTCGCACCCCTCGCTGATGCTTTAAGAACAGACATTTCCGCAGTGCGTTTGTGGTCAGCGAGTGCTTTAGCCCAAATGGCAGGAGTGGGTTACGAAACCGTCATAGGGGCAATTCCCGCCTTAATTGAAGCCTTAGTCCAAGATCCCATTCCCGCCGTTCGCAGTAATAGCGCCTGGGCAATTGGACAGTTATGCAAAGAACTACCCTCTAATATTGTTTACGCCACAGCCATTGATGCCTTAATTCAAGCCTTTGCCGAAGATAAAGATTTAGGCGTACGAGAAGATGCTAAAGCCTCACTACTCGGAGTAGGCGACCCCCGTGGCTTACAGCTAATCGAAACTTTAGAACAAGAAGGATGGTTTTGATCAAGTCAAGAGTTAATGGTCAAAAATAACTTTTGACCATTAACTCTTGACCATTGACCATTGACAAACTTCATTTATTTTCTGATGTTGGCTTAATTAAGTTGAGGTCATAAGGACGTTCGATATCATCCTCGCCTAAATACTCACCGTTTTGAATTTCCAAAATTACCAAGGGAATTAAACCGGGATTTTCCACTTTGTGTAAGGTTGCGGCTGGAACATAAGTTGATTCATTGCGATTCAGCAGCGTTTCCGTATCGCCACAAGTTACCTTAGCCACCCCAGAAACTACCACCCAATGTTCATTGCGATGGTAATGGATTTGTGGTTTAATACCATGCCTGGGTTTAATCTCAACGCGACTAATTCTATAATTATCGCCTTCTTCAATTACCTCCACGTTACCCCAGTATCTCGCACCTGAATGTGAGGACAATTCATGGCTACTAGATTGCTCGTTGTTCTCATTTTGACTCATAACCAAACTGCTCAACCAAACGACTACCAATATTGTGAAGTAATTTAGCGTATATTAGTTGACAATTTGCCACAATCGCTACTGCTAAAGCAGTCCTATGTGAGATGTGAATAAAAAAGATAGGGGAGACAGGGGAGACAAGTAGACAAGGTAGAGAGATGTTGATGAAGAAGAAGTCAGAAATCAGGAGTCAGAATGCAGTATGAATTCTATATGACACTTCTCCTGTCGGAGACGCTACGCGAACGGCAAGCTCTAAACTCCATCCCTTTATGAGTGAAGTATTCACCAATTCTGAATTCTGTCTTCTGACTTTTTTGATCAATATTTGAAGCTAGAGAAAATTTAAGAAATAATAGTAATTCTATGTCTTGTCAAACTATCTGCAATGAATGTGCTTTTCATGTTGAAACTGAGTCAGGAATAGAGTGTATTCACCCCGATGAATTAGCAGTTAATTGTGCTATTGTGACTTTTTGCAGTTCTTTTCAACCTGCGGAAGAAATTGATAGCCCATGTGTGACTTTTGGCCAGGAAGAATAGATCTGAATTTTGCACTCAGAAGTTATAAAGGATTCCCTGAAATTTAAAGGCAATTTAGCATTTAAATTTTGTGGTCTTCAATCTGTGGCATTTATTTTCCCCATAGATTGCATTCTGACTTCTGAATTCTTCAATCTTGTTGCTGATTATCATTTTGTCTATTCGTTTCTAACAGACGAGACATAAACACATCTGGTTTGCGACTCACAACAGAGATAACTTTATCAATAGCAACTACTTCACTAGTTTTAACAACCATTTCCCACAAAGTATCTTCTTCTGTATCTTTGTTATGCGTTCTGTGTTTAAAGCATAACAAATCGTCACAAACATTGATAATTGTTGCGAAATACCACTTATCTCTGATCAATAACCAAATTTCTTGATCCAAGTAACTTTGTAGAACTGATTTCACAATTATTTAGATGATGAAAAACAATGTGGTAAATACTATTTGGGGATAACAACTTGATGCAACAGGGAAAATACTTAATCGTGATTACAGGAAATAATACAAGGTAATCTGAGTCCAAAGCTAGGAAGAAAATTAGATGACAATTTCCAATCCAAAATCCTAAATTTGATGAGTATTTCTACGTCAAACTGTACACAAAATAAATGGCGGATGCTTGATTGATATTAGCTATCCGCCTTTCCCAAAACAACAAAACTATATGTTAATCAATCATGACCGCTAAGAAATTTATGTCAAGCTATTATGCGAAAGGAACATAGTTTTTATGTAAAAACTGCCTGAATGGATGTTTTAGACTTGAGACTGGAGTTGAGCGATCGCAGTCAGCATTTGTTGATAATATTCAATGTTGCCTTCTTGATAATAGATGTTGGCAGATTGTTGAAAATCAGCGATCGCACCGGGAAAATCTTCGAGTTGGCGGTAAATATCGGCGCGTAACATATAAGCGGAAGCCCAATGGGGTTGACGTTGTAAGGCTTGGTTTAAGTCTGCTAATGCGCCTTGCAAGTCTCCCAACAGCAAACGGCTACGCCCGCGATGATACCAGTCTTCAGCAAAACTGGGGTCAAGGGCAATGGCTTGGTTGTAATCAGCGATCGCACTGTGATAATTTTGCAGGGCATAGTAAGCACTGGCGCGATCGCTGTAAAATGCTGCTGTGCTGGGGTTGATTTGCAAAGCTGTGGTGTAATCTGTAATTGCGCCGTGATAGTCTTGCAAGGCATAGCGCAAGGAACCGCGATTGTAATAAGCTTCTACTAAGCTGGGGTTAATTTTAATTGCTTGATTGTAATCAGCTAAAGCTCTTTGTTCCGCTTCTAAAAACCGCAAAGCATTACCCCGATTACAGTAAGCTGGAGCAAAATCAGGCTCAATTCTAATGGCTTGGGTGTATTCTTCCACCGCCGCTAAATAATCTTGTAAAGCTTCACGGGCTAAACCCCGTCCATAGTATGCTGTGGCTGAGTTGGGATTGAGTTGTAAGGCGCGGTTGTAATCTAAAATTGCCCCTTGATAATCTCCTAAACAACGACGAGCGGTAGCGCGATCGCTGTATCCTTGTGCATATTCGGGGTGAATTTGTAAGACACGATTGCTATCGGCGATCGCACTTTGGTAGTCACCCAACTGACAACGCGCATAAGCCAAAAAACCATAGACTAAAGCCAAAGTCGGGTTTCTGTCTAAAGCTTGTTCATAATCAGCGATCGCACCTGGAAAATCACCCAAAGTGGCTTTGACTAATCCGCGCTCATAGTATGCTTGCACATCTTCAGGATTTAATTGCAGAGCTTGGTTAAAGTCAGAAATTGCGGCTGGATAATCTTTTAGGTAAGAACGGACGACTCCGCGATTGTAGTAGGCTGGGGCAAAATTGGGGTTAATTTGTAAGGCGCGATTGTAATCAGCAATTGCGGCTGCATAATCTCCTAAAAGATAACAGGTATTACCCCGGTAATGATAAGCTTCCACCAAATGCGGATCTAACTGTAATGCCCGTTCATGATCGGCAAGGGCTTGCTCATATTCTTCTAAAATATGGAAAATATTCCCGCGACTGCTGTAAACGGCAGCATACTGGGGATACCATTGTAAAGCTTGCTGAAAATCTGCTAATGCGCTTTGGTAATCACCACTTTCACTGCGAGCGATACCCCGATAATGAAAAGCTCGTGCTATATCAAAATCTATATATGTTGCTAATACTGGGTTAATTTCAATCGCTTGGTGATAATCTGCGATCGCATGATCATAATCACCCAACGCACAATAAACATTACCCCGCCCGTGATGGGATTCTGCTAAGTTAGGATTGATCGCTAATGCCCACTCGTAATCAGCGATCGCATCTTCGTAATCTGCTAGAGAATAACGAGTGTTGCCGCGATTATGATAGGCTTCAGCAAACTCAGGATTTATTTGGATTGCCTTGTTAAAATCTGCCAGTGCGGCATCATAGTCTCGGAGTGAGGTATACAAAATATTACCGCGATTATAGTAAGCTTCTGCAAAGTCAGGTTTTAGCTGAATCGCCTCTGTATAATCTGCGATCGCTCCTTGAAAGTTTCCTTGCAAATTTTTGTTAAAACCTTGGTTAAAAAAATCGTCAGCATTCATCTAAGTTCAATGGGCTGTAAAACTCCCGCCCCCTAATTTTAAGATGGGTGCTGCTTTGTAACAATTGACTTCAGCGTATTTTCACAATTTTCTCTGTAAATATAAGTAAGCAACAGTTCTTATACAGCAAAAAGATGTGTAATACTCTACTTATAGTTAATCAATCAAAGCTTCTACATAAAGATTGTTTGTGAGCATAAGTGGAATGAGTCTATAAGTTTGTAGTTATTTTAACTTTTTCTACTTAAAGACTCATGACGCGATCGCCTGTTTCAAATCTGAGTCTTTCATTTTCTTACATAAGTCATTTGTATTTTTATCTTGTTGTAAGATGGAAGACCCATTTGATTGATTAACTGAATCGTCAAGAGATAGAAACCGGACAGGTAATAAATAGATTTGTAAACAACTTCCTGATGTTTTCTATCATTACCTAAAAGGTTATTCATAGCAAAACACAGTAAAATTTGATAACAGATAACAGAGGTACTTCACCAATGAATATTTTGGTAACACCTGAAGATGAGCAACTAGATAAATTGCGTCTCGAATTAGCAAAATTTACAAATGCCCAGGAAGTAATTAACACCAACTTGAAACTCGTAGAAGAAAATTCGCATCGTCCTGCGGACATAAATTCAAAAAGAACGATAGAAGATGATAATACTTGCTGTCAAACATTTAGAGATCGCTCAATGGTTGAAGGGTGTGATCATCAAAAATATGACAATTATTTTGATTTAATTGAAAAATAGAGTTAATGAGTATTTTTACGGTAATTCTAGATTCAGTATTGCAAACAGAAGGTTTGATTGGTAAGGGTGTAAGGGTGTAGGGATTCATGGGTGTACTTATTCAAAACCCTAACAACCCTGTACGCTTTCACCACCACATCCAGTCTCTACAGACAAGCTTGGTGTGTAATATCATTTCCGGTAAAAGACTTATCATCAAAACCGCAGGGGGAGAAAGAGTTTTGTTCTGCACAGATGTGTTGAATCATAACTGATTTGCCGCACATGATATAAGTCATGCTGATATCAATCATAATTTTGCAGGGGAAAAAGAGATGAGGGATTAGAGACTAGAAATAGTAATTTTTACTCAGTAAAATCTAACCAAAAAATTCCTCTTCCTAAAATCTAGCCTCTAATCTCTAGCCCCTATTTTTAAGCCGCGACTTTTTCTTCTAGCGGTTTAAAAGTCTTTTTGGTAGCACCACAAATGGGACATTTCCAATCATCAGGAATATCTTCAAAAGGTGTACCAGGAGCAATACCTGAATCGGGGTCGCCTGCTACGGGGTCATAAATCATACTGCATTGACGACAAATCCATTTGCGAGTTTGGGGGTCATCACCAGCGACTCTGGTGACGGCTTGTCCACCATTGAGGACTTCTAATGCTTCAGTGTAGCGATCGGCGTGGTAATTTTCGATAAACTTGAGCAAGCCAAAACGGTGTGCAGCTTCTCGAAATGTATCAGCATGTTCGCCAGATTCTTGTGCTTGTTTGAGAAATTCTGCGGCGGCTGGGTTATCGCGATCGCTTTTTGCCGCTTCAGCAAATTCGGGATACATTGTAGTGTATTCGTAAGTCTCGCCTTCAATTGCTAAAGACAAGCAACGAGAAACAATTTGTTTTTTTTGTTCATCAGTTAAAGCGGCTGGATCTTTCACCACCAATTCTGGATGCAGCAACTCAAAATGAGCAAAAGCATGTTCGGTTTCTTGTTCTGCGGTTTCACGAAACAGTTTTGCTAAATCCGAAAATCCCAATTTACTAGCAACTTTCGCAAAATATAAATATTTTCGATTAGCCATCGACTCACCACCGAAGGCGGCTTCTAAGTTATGCAGAGTATTAATGTTGGATAAATCCATAGTTTGAGAATACCTGTCAGAAAATTTTAATTGTAGGTTTTTGAGTTTGGGTTGTCCCCAAAGCAAAATGCTCGATAATTGCCAATTTCCCATTAATTCCACAAATGAAACTAGATGATTTCACTATTCAGGAATTATTGGTTAACTGAGAATTACTAGCAAAAAAACAAGCTATAAATCAGTTTGAGGAGCTAATTTTGTATAACAGAAAACGTTTTATACAATTTTTTTTCGCCCATTTTTCTTTACTTGTTTTGTCTGCCGTTCCAGGAAGATTATATAAGACGAAGGTTTGATTTCTGAAAAACAGTAGACTTAAAAAGTAAATTTTTCGACTTTCTACCTGCACAGATAATTTCACATCTAAAACTGAATGACTATAAAACCAAGAAGCAGATATTTGATAAATAAAAACCTCAAACAACCCCACCGTTAACCCGAATGTTCTGCCCGTTCAATATCAGCCACATTACCTACATCAGCTTGGACAGAAATTGCTGACACTCCCAGCTTTTCGATTTCTGCTACAACTTCTTGGGCTTTAGCTGCATTCCCCGCATAATTAACTGCGATAGATGCACCCTTTTGCGCTAATGTTAAAGCGATCGCTCGACCAATTCCCCGTGATGCACCAGTGACAATTGCAACTTTCCCAGTTAAAGCTGCCATAAATAAATCCTGCTTGACTAGTGATGAGTTGCTCTTAACCTATCGCACAAAGGTTAAATTTACCTGTTGAGTATTTGTTTTTTTCACTCAGCACTCAGCACTAAGATTCAGGCACAATAGACACGCCATCCCGAATGTTTAGCAGTCCAGAGATAATAATTTTGTCTTCTGGCTGTAACCCGGCTAAAACTTGGTAATAGTTATTGTTGATATTGCCTAACTTCACGCGCTTTTGTTGCGCTACTAACTGAGAAACGCCTTGGGGAGTTGTTTGTGGTTGGGCGACATAAACAAAAGTTTCACCCGCCACGCGAGTGACTGCTGTAGTTGGAATTAAAACTCCTGGACGCTGACTCCAAATTAATCTTGTGCGGACTAATTGACCTGCCCTTAATTGCCCTTGGGTATTGTTGAACAATGCTTTAATTAATATCGATGGTTGTTCAGTGTTAACGTTGGGAACAATTAAAAACACTCGACTTGTACCCAAAACCTGCCCTTGGGTGCTGAGGATTTCCACAGGCATTCCCTTTCGTAATTTAGGGCCGCGCTCTAGTGGTAAAGTTAAGGCAACTTCTAAAGGTCGGGTTTCAGCAACGGTCATCAGTCGTGAAGAAGGCGTGACAAAATCACCAGCTTTTACCGAGATATCGCCTACCGTACCAGCAAAGGGAGCCGTAATTTTGTCATACTGAAGTTGTGCTGGTGGTTGTCTATTGTTAGCGGTAGCTTGCTGGAGGGCATTTTCAGCTTGCAGAATGCTAGTTTTTTGGGCTTGAATGCGAGAATTGACAGCATCTAGATTAGCTTTTGCTGTCGCCAATCTATTAGCCGCTAAATCCTTGGCTTGGCGTGATATTGCACCTTGGTCTGCTAAATTGGCAGATTTTGCGTAATCTAATTGATTGGACTGGACTTCACCTAACTTTGATATGCGTTCTAGTTCCAAAGCGCGGAGTGTGGCGCGGGCGCTTTCTAGGAGGGCGGCGGTTGCTTGAGTTGCACCATTATTACCCAGGTTGTTGGGTTGTTGGGCTTTATAATCTATCTGAATAATAGGCGTACCAATAGCAACCGTATCTCCTGGCTTGACAAATATCTGGGTAACTTGGCCAGGAATTCTCGGTAGGAGGTTGATAGAACGTCGGGACTCTAAAGTGGCAATATAGTCTGCACTTTCTTCAATTGTGCCTAATTGCACAGGTGCTATTTTGGCTCTTACCCCTGGTGTTTGAGCTTGAATGGGTTTTGTTGGCTGTACAGGAGTAAGTAAACGCCAAGCGATCGCAACTCCACCCCCTACTATTAGTATTAAAGCTAACAATAATCGCCACCATCGCCAATTTTTTTGAGGTGGTGGCGATGATGGTTCTGTAAGTTCTTTGTCAAAATCAATTTGTGGCTCAGGGGATGTCATGACTTATCAGGTTACTAAAAATAAAGTAATTGAAGAATTCAGAAGTCAGGAGTCAGAATGTGAACAGTAGGAGAAAAATACACCGTACTGATTGAAGACCAGCAAATTAAGAATTTGGTGGGTATCTTATACCCGTTTCTTCATTCACCAGCAACGCACTGAGCTTGCCGTTCGCGTAGCGTCTCCGCCAGGAGAAGTGTCACACTCAGGTAAATTTTGAATTCTGCCTACTGACTCCTGCATTCTGTTTGATAATTTTCGGTCTTTTTAGATGCAATTTACTGATACAGCATGAAGAGCAATAATAAATTATATGTTATACCAAATGGAAGAATGATTGCGACAAATGGATTGCTCGAAAAGCTTACCAGTAAACCCTTTCTCAATCCAAAATCTAAAATCCAAAATGGTATTAGCTCTGTCTTAATATATAGCTTTTCTAGAGTAGCCCTAATCTATCAAAAGGTTAATGATAAAAATTTAGATTGTGATAAGTTTTTTAACTGTCTTGTTTGTTATTGTGTAAAATCCTGGAACCCTGCTAAGATAATCTGTTTATCTTTGGTTAGCAGTAAGAAAGAGCATTTTTTATGTATGTTTTTTTGCAGAAATTATACTTGGTAGATAATGTTACATAATTTCTGAATTAACGTAAATTCAATGAGTGCTTTTTGACATCACCTTCTTATTCTGACTCCTGAATTCTGACTTCTGAATTCTTCAATCAGAAATACCATAATGTTGTGCCTGCATATTCCACAAAGTTGTATATTCACCACCAAGCTGTAAAAGTTCTTGATGAGTTCCATCTTCAATTAAATGACCAGCTTTCATGACTAAAATTCGGTCAGCCATCCGTACTGAAGCTAGTCTGTGAGTAATCAAAATTGTTGTTTTACCTTCGGCTAATTCAATAAAGCGTCTGTAGAGGTCATATTCACTACGGGGGTCAAGCGCAGCCGTTGGTTCATCTAATAATAATATTTGTGCTTCCTGGCGGACAAAAGCACGCGCTAAAGCTAATTTTTGCCACTGACCACCAGAAAGTTCTGTACCGCCAAATTGCTTACCTAATGGTGTATCTTCTCTTGTAGGAAAATTATCAACAAGTGTGGTAATATCAGCTTTTTCGATTGCATACCTGAGAATATTTGGACTTTCTAAAGCCGCTAAATTCCCTAACGCGATATTTTCTCCCAGAGTCAGCGCGTAATGACCAAAGTCTTGAAAAACCACAGCAATTTGTTGTCGCCACTGTTGTAAATTTAAATTTCTGAGGTCTATATCATCCACTAAAATACAACCTTGTGTTGGATCATACAGCCTAGTTAAAAGTTTAACTAAAGTTGTTTTACCTGCACCATTTTCGCCGACTATGGCGACAGTTTGCCCAGGGTAAAGAGTAAAAGAAATATCTTGTAAAGCTAATCGATTATCTGGATAGTAAAAGTCAACTTTCTCAAAAGTAATACCAGAACGAATCGGCATTGGTACCTTTTCGCCAGGGATGCTGATTCTCATCGGGATGGGACTGTCGAGAAAATTGAAAAACTGCTGCATATATAGAATATTTTCAAATAATTCTACCCAATTAGCGACAAATCTTTCGAGATTATTTTGAAAGTAAGTTAATGATTGGACAAATAAAAGTACACTACCAGGACTGAAATTACCCCGAAAAGCTTGCTGTACGACCCAATAAAAAGCAAAACCATTACCTAACGTACTCAGAATAGCTAAAGTTGATGACCAAAATGCTTGTTTACCACGCAGATAACGCATGGTTTGGTGTAAAGATTGAAACGCTTGTAAGTAACGCTCGATAAAAAATGAACTTAGTTGAAACAACCTGATTTCTTTAGCGTAGCTATCCGTGAGCATGAGTGAAGTGTAATATTGCATTCGCCGCGCTTGCGGACTATTTTCAAATAAAGTTAGCCAAATTGCTTGACCATATTGAGAAGAAACGACGATTTGGGGTACAGTGGCGATCGCAATTACTAATGGTATCCAAAAAGCTAAGGGAACTAGTAACCCAACTATGACTATCAAAGTCACAAAAGAGCGACTTAATTCCACTAAATTTTCTAGTAAACTTAACGGTTTATAGCCGACTTGTTGCTGCAATATTTGTAGTTCATCATAAAACATAGAATCTTCAAAACGGCTCAAATCTGCAAAATTATCGGCTTTACGCATTAACAATAAGCTGATATGCGCCGTTAACTTATCATTGAGATTTCCTTGCAGTGCCAATATCCAAGGATAAAGCATCGTTTCTAATAGCAAAGCTCCCACCCATCCTAATACCAAAGGTATCAGAACTGCATACCCTAATTCTCTACCAGATGTTAAGGCTCCTGCTACAGTATCTATCACTAACTTAGTAATCCAAACACTAATAGCAGGTAGAAAACCTTGTAATAAAGTCACAGCAATTAAGAACATCATTTCTCTGGGTGCTGCTTGCCATAACAAAGGTAGAGAACGAAATAAAGTTTTAGCGTAGTCTGTAAACCAAACTCTAAAATCGCTCATCAATTAAACCTAATTATTTATCTTTGAAGGCAGGCAGTTATATTAGATGCTATGTCAACTCAAAACCATCTTACTTAAGATAGAACAATCTGAATGTTATGAGTCAAAAGTATACTACTCCAGAAAGAATAAAAAACTCTAGAAAAAGATAATGTTAGAGAAGTTAGATGATCAAGACAGGATAAGGTATCGCTAACAATCACACAAGATTTATCAAAGACAAGGTTTTCGGGAAGATTAATCCTCTATGGAAATTCCCATCACTGATGACAAAGTGATTTTGCCTGTTGTGGATTAGTGACAATCTAAATACAAAGCTGAATGTCGTTGTTTAACTATGACCTTATTGGCATATATAGTTCAGCATTAACCACTGTCTGATTATCGGCTCGTCTTCAAATTCGCTTGTTCCTATATCTCTGATTTCATCAAATCTATTGATGGACAAATATCATCACAGTTTTTCGGCAAATTAAATGCAGATTTGCTCACAAGCTGATGAATTGAAGTTACAAGGAGTAATTGACAATGCTTGCAGAAAAAACACTGACCCAACAAACAATAGATATGCGTTTGGCAGATAAAGCTGACAAATTAGAGCAACTTTTGTTGTCTGATGAGGAAAGAGCAGCTTTAGAAAAATTAGCAATGCCTGGAATGTTAGAATCTGAAACTCAACAAAGATGGTTTGCTAATTGCGGCGGCTGTGGTGGATGTGGTGGATGTCGGGGATGTTTTCCTTGTCGTGGCTGTTTTGGATGTGGTGGATGTGGTGGATGTCGGGGATGTCGTGGCTGTCGTGGCTGTGGATGTCGAGTTAGTGAAACTGGCTCAATGTCAAGTGTTCCAGACGACATAGATGAGCTTGGATTTGGATACTAAATCATCTGGGGATATCTAGCATTTCAGATCCCCGACTTCTTAAAGAAGTCGGGGATCTGAAACCAAATGACTCTATTCTCTTCCTTCGTGTACTTTTATTAGACAATGGCTAAGATTTGGGGGATTCTCCACGCCACATGCTTCAAGTCGGCAAAGCCGCCCAACGCAGTGGCTCCCCAAGCCCCCGATTGGGGTACGGTTGCGTCCCCCAAACCCCCTCCAAAATCATTTTTTCGTTTTTTGTTGAGTGATCATTTTCTGGTTTTGTTGAAATTTATTTTTCTTTAGGACTTACGCACAGGCTACGGAAGAACGAACCACAGAGGCGCAGATTTCACGGAGAAATGAGAGTTTGAGAGAGTTTTTGCGTAAGTCCTATTCTTATCTGAACCGTATTGTGCTATGTAAAGCAAAAAAACTTTTACCTGACAAATTCTAAAAACAGTTTTGCAATTATTTTTGACAGCTTGAAATAATCAGATGAAATAATCAGATAAAGCCTATGCAATTAAATGATGCTCAACGTCTGCGTTTATTAGAACATATTGTTGTTCATGTGATGCCGCCAGATTGTAGTGGCGAAGAAACAATGATTTTCAATACAACACGGCGAACACTGACTGTAAAGGGTCAAGCACTGCGTGATGTGGAAAGTATAGTATTACCTTTACTAGATGGCTCACGAACAATCGGAGAAATTAAAGTAGAAATAGGGGAGAAATTAACAGATGCTTCAATCAATCAATGTTTACAGTTTTTGATGGAAAATCGGTTAGTTGAAGAATTATTAGAAGATGCTGCTGATTTAAATATCCGGGCTGATTTATTACCTCAAATGAGTCTTTATCATGAGTTGGGATTTCAGCAAAAGGATGCCCAAAAACAGTTAGTAAAAGCGAGAATTGCTGTTTTTGGACTTGGTGGTTCAGGGATGATAGCAGCAATTAACTTGGCTAGTGCGGGGATTGGTTTTCTGAGATTATGTGATGATGTCTGCACACTGACTGCTGATTTGATGATGTCAGACTCAGCATTTAATCAAATTGGTGCTTTGCGGGGTGTGGAAACTGCAAGACAAATTGCCGCGATCGCAGAAATCACTGAAACTGAAATTGTGACTGATAATTTCACAGACGATGCTACAGTCAATGCTTTACTAGAAGATGTTGACTTGGTGATTGTCGCCACTGATGCGGTTTCCGTCAATCTTGCCTATCGTCTGAATAGATTATGCTGGCAGATGCAACGCCCATTATTACCAGGTGGCGCGGCTGGTGTGGAAGGCACTTTTGGGCCGTTAGTCTTGGCTCAAGATGGCCCTTGTTATCTCTGCTATCGGATGCGGTCGATAGCTTGCGCCAAACTCCCAGAGGCGGAATTAGCCATTGAGCGATTTCTTGACCGAGAACGCCGTTCTCAACCAAGGTTGCAAGAAACTTTACCCATCGCCCAGATGTTAGTAGGAAGTTACCTAGCTCTGGATACCATTAAAATGTTTCTTGGTTTACCCATCGCTACAGATGGCAAATTAGTGCATCTAGACTTATTGGGTACAAAACTCACTCACAATGTTGTGCTGAAAAAACCAGGTTGCCCCCATTGTTCACAACAGGAGAGAATCAGTGAATAGTGCGATCGCTAGTCCACGTTGGCGTGATTTAGTTAGCCCTCATACTGGTATCATCCGCGCCATCGATAGGTTTACCAAGCCTTATACAGAGTTTGATTTCCCAGTTCTCTGGCAAGCCGAATTAGCTAATTTTCAATTGCGTAAACAGCCAGATGATTTACGCTACGGTGTCGGCAGAGGAATGACAGATGAACAAGCAATTTTTGGGGCAGTTGGAGAAGCCGTAGAGCGATACTGTGGCAGCATTGTTAATTATCGCCAACTCATTATTAGTAGCTACGCAGATTTAACTTATCCCGCCGTCCCGCCACCAAGTTTTTTCTCATTTTCAGACACCCAATACTCTGACCCAACTTTTCCTTTTCCTGCTTTTGATGAAACAACGCAGACTTCCTGGATGACTGCGATCTCTCTTTCAAGTAACCAACCAATGTTAGTCCCAGCATTTATGGTTTATTTTGACTGGGATATTCATCAACCAGGAGATGACATTTTACCTGTGACTTCTAACGGTTTGGCTAGTGGCCCAAATGTTGAGTTTGCAGCTTACAGTGGCTTGTGTGAATTGATTGAGCGCGATGCTTTTGTTATTAATTGGTTAAACCGCTTACCTGCGCCCCGGATTTATTTCGCCCACCGCCCCGGAATTGAGACAGAAATTTTACGTCACTACTCCCGATTTGGCATTGAGTTAGTTACCTTTTATTTGACCACTGATATTAACATCCCAGTGGTGATGGCGATGTTAATTGACCGTTCCGGCAGAACTCCGGCTGTCGCCACTGGTTTAGGATGTCATCTGGATGGTTCAACGGCGCTACGTAAGGCAATTTTTGAAGTTTGCCAAGCCCGTTTCGGTGATATAGAACGCAAAGCTAATGGTGCTGGTTCCCATCTCCATCAATATCAAGATGTCCAGAATTTAGATGATCACAGCGCCTTTTTCTACACAACCACTCGCTTAGGTGAGTTGGAATTTTTATTTGAGCATGATAGTTATATAGCCGTTGAAGATTTACCAACGTACACCTCTGCCACAGAAGCAGAAAAATTGCGGACTGTCATCACAAGATTGCATTCTGTGGGCGCTGAACCATATTTAGTTGATATTACAACTCCTGATGTAGCACCGCTTGGTTTTCGCGTCGTGCGGACTTTGGCGAGTGAATTAGTGCCGATATATTTTGGTTATGGGTTAGAACCATTGGGAAATCGGCGGTTATTTGAAGTACCACAAAGGTTAGGTTATAGTGGGCGACGCAGCGAAGCTGATTTAAATCCCTGTCCACATCCTATGGCTTAACGTTCTTTGGCGTTGCATAAATGCGGGATGAATTGAGACTTTTGTACAAAGCAGAATATTGATTCTTTGCGCCTTTGCGTGAGACAAAAATCATCCCACTAATCAGTCTTGAGAATGTTGGGTTACGCTATCGCTACACCCAACCTACTATTCTCTTAACTAAAACTCTTTGTTAAAGTCATTTTTTTTAACGAACCACAAAGGGCGCAAAGAGCGCGAAGAGAAGAAAAAAGTACTAACTGAACAGTATTGAGTTATACATCACTCATTACTCATTACTCATTACTCATCACTCATCTTTATGTATACAGTCAACGAGCCACTAGAATTAGCTCTTCTCTATCATTTAAACTCCCCAGTACCGAAAAGTTATGTCAAGCGCGTTCCGGCTACAGAAATGCGATATATGCCGGAGGCTGCTTTTTTGGAATTGCCCAAAGCACCTCATGACAATTCTTTGAGCCTGCTTTTAGAGCAACGGTCTTCTGTGCGATCATTTGTTAATACAACTATGCCGTTGATTAAATTAGCTCAGTTGCTGGATGCGGGATGTGGTTTAAATGGGTTGCGTCACACAGAGGGTTACACCTATGAAGCGCGAAACTCACCATCGGCGGGGGGGCTGTATCCGTTGGAAGTGTTTGTCTCAACCCAAGCGGTAGAAAATTTAGCTGATGGACTTTATCATTATGAACCGCGTGGTCATGGCTTACATCTGGTGAATCAGGCAGTACCTAATGATTTTGTGGAAGCTTTACTGCAACAAGACTACATTGTGAATGCCAATGCTTTGGTGATATTCACGTCTATTTTTATGCGATCGCTGTGTAAATATGGTGCGCGGGGCTACCGTTTTGCACTTTTAGAAGCTGGTCATCAAGCAGAAAATATTTGTCTGATGGCTGTGCAATTAGGGCTGGGTAGTCTTTGCATCGGTGGTTTTCATGACCTCAGCCTCAATAAGATGTTGGGTATTGATGGCAAACGTCATGCGGCGCTTTATTGTGTTGCTGTCGGGACTGGTGTTGTAATCTAAAATTAACCGCAGATAGACGCGGATAAACGCAGATAAAAAGACCATAAGAAATTGCTAAAAGGCTTATGGTATCGTTATTATTTCTTTTTACTTTTGCCTTGTTGTACTAGCTAAATTTTTTTCGGGAAAACTTATAGTTGTGTATGATGTAATCAAGGTTTGCTCAAAAACTTTCGCTAGAGCCGTTTGAAATCGTTGGCGATGCTTGAGTTTAAAAAATGGTCTCACTATTTCTAAGTCTTTACTGTTATCTTCTGGGTTAGGGAAAATCTTTATTGCGCGTAAAGTGCCTAACTGAATTTCTTTTTTTACCATTAACTCAGAAATTCCGGTAGCACCTACGCCACTTTCAACGGCGGCTTTGGCCATTTCGCCACTGTTGAAAACTAAAATGACATTGAGTTCATACAAATTAATACCCCAATTTTTTAAGGCTTCTTCAAATCTTTGCTGAGTACCAGAACCAGGTTCGCGCATTACCCAAGCTGTTTGAGTTAGTTCTGTAACGGTGATTTCTTGGCGTTCAAACCAAGGGTGAGTTTCGCCCACAACAATTTGTAAGCGATCGCTCCCGATGATTTCTTGTTCTAAAGTATTCTGTAAGGCTGGTTTGACATCGCCTTCGACTAAACCAATGTCAAACTGTCCCATTGCTGTTCCTTCGCAAATTGTTTCCGCATTTGCCAAACAACAATCAACAGTAATCTGCGGATACTTACTTTTAAACTCACTAATTTTTCGGGGTAGCCAATAGTTACCAATGGTTAAACTCGAACCTAATTTTAATTCACCCCGTTGGAGATTATTTAATTCTCGCAATCCCCGTTCTGTTAATGTCACTTGGTCAAGAATTTTCTGAGCTTCTACTTGTAATAATTTACCAGCTTCAGCAATTTCAATGTGACGACCAATGCGATGAAATAGTTTGACTCCATATTCTTGCTCTAAATTATGAATCGCAGCACTGACGGCTGGCTGGGTAATATAAAGCTCCTCAGCTGCACGCGTAAAGTGTAGATGTTCTGCTACAGCGAGAAAGATTCTGAGCTGTTCCAGCGTCATTCCTGCCATACTTCATTATCCCTAAAAACCTTGATGTAAAAATTTAATCACTTATATTTATAATTTTGACAAATAAAAACATTTGATTCTATTGATTAAATTAAATACAGTAGAAAAATAAGACTAATAAATACACCCATTGCGAATGTGCCTATTTGAATAGGAAAAAATGTAGCTTAATTGTCAACAAAATCTGAGATTATAAATAATTTGGAGCATTAAAAGTGTTATTGAGACTTGTGTTATTACCATCTCTGCATTAAAATAAATTTTGGCAAAAATGTACCGACAAATTAAATATATTTTGCAAGTGCGATCGCTGCACAAATGGCAAATTATCTGGAAAGAAATTTGCTATCATTTTGGGATTTTTTGGAGAGGGGCTTCTTGGAGTTTAAGGGTGTTACTGATGCAATTAGAGTCTAAACCAACAACAGAAAAGCAAGAAACTAAGCAAGAAACTAAGAAACTTGGTAGGCTAAATCCATCGCGCATCAGGGATCATTTAGCCAATGAACGCACTTACCTAGCTTGGATGCGAACCGCGATCGCGCTGTTGGGTTTTGGAGTCGTTATCGTCCGTCTGCGAGCCTTTCAAGTCCCCCTATTACCCACACCCGGTAACGGCTGGAAATTGGGTTTAGTCTTTTCGCTAGTTGGGTTAATAACAGTCTGGCTGTCAACTGCACATTATTTTGCTGTACGGCGTGATATTGAAGATGATAATTATGAGCCTACAGACCGTTGGGTGATTTTATTCAGTTTGGCAATTATGATTCTCGGCTCTGGAGTCATTTATTATGTGTTTACCACTCCTCTGAGTCCTTTGAGTCCAGTAATTCCAGAGTAATAGGACTTTGCTAAGGGTCTACGTATCTACAACCCTCACACCCATTCTTAACCAACAATCTTTGTGTGTAAGTCCTAAATTGAGATGATTGTCTAATTAATGGTTCTTAACATTGTTGGTTTTTTTGTTTATATCTATACATAAATGTTAGTGAATATGTAGTTGATGGGAATACTAGCGGAGTGCAGAGTTTGTCTGCACAGCTTGTTGAGCAACAACAGAAACTAACTTGTTCTGTGAGGTATGTATAGATGATGACAGTCAATGCTAACCCCATCATTCCCGGATATGAACTTAGCTCACAACTGTATGCTGGCTCCAGAACGCTTGTATATCGAGCTATCCGCAAATCAGATCAACTCCCAGTTGTCATCAAATTGCTAACCTCACAATATCCGAGTTTTAGTGAACTACTGCAACTCCGCAATCAATATACCATTAGCAAAAATCTCAACATTGCTGGGATTATTCAGCCGTTATCTTTAGAAACATATAACAATGGTTATATTCTCGTAATGGAGGATAGCGGGAAAATCTCATTACGAGACTATATAAAAAATAATACTTTATCCCTACGAGAATTTTTGCATATTGCTCTGCAATTAAGTATTAGTCTTGATGAATTACATCAAAATCGCGTGATTCATAAAGATATTAAACCAGCAAATATTTTAATTCATCCCCAAACAAAACAAGTTCAATTAATAGATTTTAGCATTGCTTCATTACTCCCCAAAGAAACTCAAGAAATTAAAAATCCTAATATTTTAGAAGGAACTTTAGCTTATATTTCGCCTGAACAAACCGGAAGAATGAATCGAGGTATAGACTACCGTAGTGATTTTTATTCACTGGGGGTGACATTTTATGAATTATTAACCGGAGAATTGCCATTTAATAGCGATGATCCGATGGAGTTGCTGCATTGTCATTTGGTAAAAATGCCAACGGTAGTAGGGAACAGGGAGGAAATTCCGCAAGTACTGGCAGAGATTGTGATGAAACTGCTGGCGAAAAATGCCGAGGATAGATATCAAAGTGCGTTGGGATTAAAGCATGATTTAGAACTTTGTTTAACCCAACTCCAAGAGACAGGCGAAATTAGAGAGTTTAAAATTGGTAAGCGGGATGTGTGCGATCGCTTCCTCATCCCAGAAAAATTATATGGTAGAGAAGCGGAAGTTAATTGCTTATTAGAAGCCTTTGAACGTGTGGCTAGTGGCACATCAGAAATGATGTTGGTGGCGGGATTCTCTGGGATTGGGAAAACGGCTGTAATTAACGAAGTTCACAAACCAATTACTCGTCAGTATGGTTATTTTATCAAAGGTAAATTTGACCAATTCAATCGAAATATTCCCTTCTCTACCTTTGTCCAAGCTTTGCGTGATTTGATGGGGCAATTATTATCAGAATCAGATACAAAATTGGCACAGTGGCGGAGTCATATTTTAGAAGTTGTGGGGGAAAATGGTCAAGTTTTAATCGAGGTGATTCCCGAATTAGAGCGTGTAATTGGGAAACAATTGCCTGCGCCAGAATTATCAGGAACTGCCGCCCAAAATCGGTTTAATTTATTGTTTCAGAAGTTTATTGCTGTCTTCACTAAATCAGAGCATCCGTTGGTGATATTTTTGGATGATTTACAGTGGGCAGATTTAGCTTCTTTGCAGTTAATTAAATTATTAATGGAAAACCAAAGTTTTCTATTGTTGTTGGGGGCTTATCGAGATAACGAAGTATCATCCGCACATCCATTAAGATTGACAGTAGAGGAGATAAAGCAGGCTGGGAAAACAGTGAACACCATCACTTTAACTTCCCTGGCTTGGGTAGATATGAATCAGTTAGTGGCGGATACATTGCATTGTAGTACTGAGCAAACACAGCCCCTCACCGCATTAATTGAGCGTAAAACTAGAGGCAATCCTTTTTTTATTACGCAATTTCTCAAAGTATTATATGAAGATGGAATAATTAACTTTAATTACCTGCAAGGTAATTGGGAATGTGATTTAACAGCAGTAAATACACTAGCTATCACTGCTGATGTAGTGGAGTTTATGGCTAGTCAATTGCAAAAGTTACCCGAAGCAACACAAAATGTTTTGAAGTTGGCTGCTTGTATTGGTAATTCCTTTGATTTAACTACTTTAGCAATTGTTTCTGAGCAGTCACCAAATGATACAGCAACAGCATTATGGCAAGCATTACAAGAGGGCTTGATTTTACCCCAAAATGAAATCTATAAATTTTATTTGTACCAGACAGAAACTAATGGTAATCATGGGCAGATGCAAAATGTTGCCTATCGATTTTTACACGATCGCATTCAACAAGCTGCTTACTGTTTAATTCCCCAAGCGCAAACAACAGCAACTCACTATCAAATTGGGAAACTACTCCTCCAGCATACTTCCCTAGCAGAACGAGAAGACAAAATTTTTGATTTAGTCAATCAATTTAAACTAGGTATTGATTTAGTTATCCATCCCCAAGAACAGCAAGATTTAGCTGAATTGAATTTAATTGCTGGACGGAGAGCGAAAATTTCTACAGCTTACGCCGCCGCCGTTGAATATTATGGAGTTGCCAGAAAATTATTAGCAAATCATCATTGGCAAATATCTTATGATTTAATGCTGACAATCTATACAGAAGCAACAGAAGCGGCTTATTTGAATACAGATTTTGAGCAGATGGAGGAACTATCTGCAATAGTATTAAATCAGGTGCAGAATATTTGGGATAGTATACCTATCTATGAAATTAAAATACAAGCTTGTATTGCTCAAAATCAACTGCGCTTAGGCTTAGATACAGCCTTGGCAATTCTGCATCAGTTGGGGATAGATTTACCAAATCAGCCTACATACCAAGATGTTAACCAAGCACTAGAAAAAACAAGTTTAATTTTAGGTGAAAAAAATACCACAGACATACTTGATTTGCCTGTGATGACAGATATTCGCGCCCAAGCTGCGATGCGAATTTTAGCAAGTATGTTTGGGGCTGCATATAATGGCTGTCCAGAAATGTTACCTTTAACAATTTGTGAACAAGTTAACTTATCAATTCAATACGGTAATACAGCTTTATCAGCTTTTGCATATACAAGTTATGGGTTAATTCTTTGTGCTTTTACTGGTGCGGTAGAAACCAGCTACAAATTTGGGCAACTGGCTTTAAACTTAATGGAGAAGTTTTCTGCTCAACACCTGCGTGCGAGGATAGCAGCCGTCTTTAATAATTTTATTAGACATTGGCAAGAGCCTCTGAAAGTGACGCTGACATCTTCATTGCAAGGCTACCAAAGTGGATTAGAAACTGGGGATTTAGAATGGGCTGTATGGTGCATATTTGGTTATAGCTTCCATTCTTATTGCTCTGGTAAAGAACTAACAAAATTAGAACAAGAGTTAGCTATATATAGTAAAGCGATCGCCCAACTCAAGCAAACCACAGCCCTGAATTATCAAAAAACCTATCACCAAGCGACTTTAAACTTACTCGGCTATAGTGAAACGCCTTTTTTGTTAGTGGGGGATGTTTATAACGAAGATGAGATGTTACCCCAACATCAAGCAGTTAATGATCGTCCGGCTGTTTATCATGCCAAGATTAACAAAATTATTCTCTGCTACTTGTTTGGTGAATATCAGCAAGCGATCGCAGAGGCTGAGATTGCGGCACAATATTTAGATGGGGTTCCGGGTTTATTTGTCAGCGTTTTGCTACCTTTCTACGATGCTTTAGCACAGTTAGCCATCTTTAACCAAGTTGCAGAACCGGAAGCATCAGCTATTTTAGAGCGTGTGCAACTTCATCAAACAAAACTCAAACAATGGGCAGATTTAGTCCCCAGTAATCATTTACACAAATTCCACTTAGTAGAAGCCGAACTGTGTCGTATTTCAGGCAAACCTTATGATGCAATGGAATTATACGATCGCGCGATCGCCACAGCCAAAGAAAATCATTACATCCAAGAAGAAGCATTAGCCAACGAACTCGCAGCCAAATTCTACCTTGAACGCCACAAAGAAAAAATCGCCGCAGGCTATATGCAAGAAGCCTACTACTGCTATGCTCATTGGGGTGCAAAAGCCAAAATCGATGATTTAGAACAACGCTATCCTCATTTATTGCGTCCAATTCTCCACAAAACCACACAGAACTGGAACCCATTGGAAACACTGGCGAGTATTGCAACTGTGAATGGTGTGATTAATACCAAAAATACAACCTCTCACTCTTCTAGTACAAGTATTAATACAACTCTGGATTTTGTCACTATTCTCAAAGCTTCTCAAGCCATCTCTGGCAAAATTCAACTGGATGAACTGCTACACCAACTAACGCAGATGATTCTCCAAAATTCTGGCGGCGATCGCTGTGCGTTGATTTTGCCGAATAATCAAGGAGAATGGTTATTGAGAGCAATCAGCACACCCAATAACACCGAACTTTGTTGTCAACCCCTGGAAGGTAATCCTAATTTACCTGTGAAGTTGATTCAGTATGTCAAAAACAGTCAAAAAGTGGTGGTAGTTGATGAACTTAAAACTGATTTACCTGTAATTGATGAATATTTATGGCAACGTCAACCAAAAAGTTTATTGTGCTTGCCAATTCTCAATCAAGGAAATTTAATTGGGATTTTGTATTTAAAAAATAATTCTGCCAGTGGAGTATTTACGAGCGATCGCATCTTAGTTCTCAACTTTCTGTGTATTCAAGCTGCTATTTCTTTAGAAAATGCTCGCTTATACCAACAAGTCGAAAATTATTCTTACACTTTAGAAGCAGAAGTAGAACAAAAAACCCAGGCTCTCAACCAAAAAGCCCAAGATTTGGAACAAACTATTAAACAATTACAACAAACCCAAGCCCAATTAATTCATACAGAAAAAATGTCATCTCTGGGGCAGTTAGTTGCTGGAATTGCCCATGAAATTAATAATCCAGTGAGTTTTATCCAAGGCAATATAACTTATACCAAAGGTTATATTCAAGATATGATTAGTTTGTTAACACTTTATCAGCAAGAATATCCCCAGCCCAGCCAAGCTATTAAAAAGAAAAGCCAAGAAATTGATATCGATTTTATCTTTGATGATGTGAATAAAATTCTGGAATCAATGGAGACAGGAAGTAATCGCATCAGCCAGATTGTTTTGAGTTTACGCAACTTCTCGCGCTTGGATGAATCCGGAATTAAAGCAGTGGATTTGCATAGTGGGATTGAAAGTACTTTGCTCATTTTGCAACACCGCTTGCAGGGTTCAGCAATTCAACCAGAAGTACAGATAGTGAAAGAATATGGCAAACTACCTCTGGTAAATTGCTATCCTAGCCACTTAAATCAAGTTTTCTTAAATATTATTAATAATGCCATTGATGCCATTCGAGATAATCGCCAATGCAGTGAATACCCAGAAATTCGTATTCGCACTGAAGTGATAGATAATGACCACTTACGCATTGCGATCGCCAATACAGATAGTACAATTCCTGTACATATCCAAAACCGCATTTTTGAACCATTTTTTACCACAAAACCCTTCGGGCGTGGTACAGGGTTGGGTTTATTTGTCAGCTATTCAATTATTCAACAACATGGCGGTAATTTGAGCGTGCGATCGCAGCCAAATGCAGAAACAGAATTTGAAATTATTCTGCCTATTGCTTCTGTTACACCTAAATCCTAAAATTTACTTGCGATTAAATGATGCAATTAACGGATTTTGAGCAACTAACATTTGATTAAGAGCTTCTAGCGCGGTTGTTTGGTAACGAACGTGAGCATCAATAAATAAACGAATAATTTGGGCGATTAAATCTCGGAGTTCTGCTTCTTGTTGTGTAGCAGGAAAGTCAAGAAATTGTCTACTAATAGTGGTATCCAAGGGATGGGTAACAGAAAAATGGTTTGCGCCTTCGAGGATCAGTAAATAACTATCATTTCTACCACCTGCGATCGCTTCTTGGAAAGTCCTGATTATAGGAGTTGTTGGTTGTTCCCAAGTTACGCCATAGTTATTGCTACTGTTCGCAATCACGCCATCGCAAGTTCCGCCAATCAAGAGTAACGGTAAGGAGTCTGGTAAGGATAAGATTGTCCCAGCTTTATACCCTAGTTGTACAGTTGCTGCTGTATGTGCGCCATAAGCAAAGGCGGCTACTACCTGTGAGCAAAATTTAGGATCTGCACTTTCAATTGCAACTTTACCACCAGCAGAATGTCCACCGAGAATGATTTTGTCTAAATCAAGCAAGCCAGCCAAAATCCCTTCCACTTGCAAACGTTCCAAGGTTTTCAGCAATGTGGGTAAAGCTGAAGCTGTCGCCCCTTGACCATAATTATCGGGAGCCAGCATACTCAAATCAACGCCAGGAGTCATCGCCACAAACCCAGGTAGATTTTCCGCAATCCAGGAAAATGTCACAATTACCAGCCCAAACTCGGCTAATTTCACCGCCAACCATTGATACATTTCCGGGCCACAGTTAATTCCGTTGAACAAAATCACGACTGGAAACTTAGATGCTTGAGTTTCAGTAGCAACAAGACTTAAATTTTGTTCTGGTTCTGGGTAGAAAACCTTGAGGTGAATACTGTTATATGGTGGCGAAATATTTTCAACCGTCGCAGCTTGGAAAAAGGCTCGAACTTTCATAACAAATCAGTGATGGAAAATTGACGCTGGCGATCGAGTTCTTGCAGTTTGATTTTTTCGTTATAAAATGCCTCATAATAAGCTCGGCATTTTTCCGGCTCTGCGTCTGGATCGGTTTGTTGCCATAATTCTAAAAAGTGACGATAACGTTTTTCTCGCAATACTCTTTCCATCCCAGCAGTTGCAGCTTGGACAACTTGCGGGGTGCGGAGTAGCTCTTTTTTACTCTTTTCATTTAAATGAAATAAATGTGAGATTAATTCGATTTCTTCACCTAATTCTAAATATCTATCTTGCAAGCTGGAGATTAAATCTTCCTTTGAGTGCTGGACACTGAGCGCAGTCGAAGTGTGAGTGCTGGCTGCTGCATACTGAGCGGAGTCGAAGTGTGAGTGCTGAGTATTAGATTCCTCTAATTCTAAAATTTGTCCCCACAAAAACCGATGATGAGACAAACTAAAATCTAGATTTCGTTCTTCCAGTTCGTTAATAATTACTTTTCGCTGTTCGGGACAGTGCAAATAAATTTGTAATAATAAAGCTTCGGCTCGTTCTAAAAGACTTTTATCTGTTTGTGGAACTGGTGCTTTTTTATTGCTACTCGATTCTCTTTTTGTGGTTGTCGGCTGAGAAAATTTAATTACATTCGGGGCGATTTGAGTCAGCAAATTTTCCACCCGTAAGGGGATTAATCTCGTATCACCCAAGCTGAGAATTTCCGCACAGTGCGAAACATAATAGTTGCGAGTATCGGTGTTAGCGATATTTTTGAGTAATTTGACTATTTGCTGAGTTACTTGTTGAAAATCGGTAGCTTGTTTTAAATCGCGGTCTTTGGTAATTTGTTGAATTTGCCAATCTAACCACAGTGGCGCATTTTGCAACAAGCTTTGATAATCTTCTGTGGTATGAGTATGCAAGTATTCATCAGCATCTTTACCATCGGGAATATTGAGAATTTTGAGTTGGACTTCACCTTTGTAGGCTAAATCTGCAATTTCGCCGATCGCTCTTTCTGCGGCGTTAGTCCCGGCTTTATCAGCATCAAAGTTGAGAACTAACTGTTTCGAGTCGGTGTAACGTAACATTAACCGGACTTGTTCTAAACTCAAGGCTGTACCCAAAGAAGCCACAGCATTGTTAATCCCCGCCGCATGAAGGGCGATCGCATCAAAATACCCTTCTACTACCACAGCTTGGTCAACTTGAGCAATTCCGGTTTTGGCTAAATCTATGGCGAATAAAGTTTTACCTTTATTAAATAGTTCGGTTTCTGGGGAATTGAGATATTTTGGCTGTTCATCAGTCAATGTGCGCCCCCCAAACGCAATCACCCGCCCTTGAATATCGCGGATGGGAATCATCAAGCGATCGCGGAACACATCATAATAACCGCCCCCTTCTTTGCGCGGCTTAATCAATCCTGCCTTTTCTACCAACTGCACAGGATAATGTTTATTTTCCACCAAATATCTATACAGCGTTTCCCAACCAGCAGGGGCGTAACCCAAACCAAACTGCTGAATAGTTGCTTCCTTTAATTTGCGGTTCTCCAGTAAATACTGTAAAGCCTTTTGCGCCTGGGTTTGACGCAGGGCGTGTTGATAAAAATTGGCTGTGGCTGCGAGAACTTCATATAATTGTTCCCGCAACGATAATTGACGCTGTAATTCTTGTCTTTGTTCAGGTTCCAGGGTTTGGACATTTACTTGATAGCGCCGCGCTAAATCCAGCACCACTTCCGTAAACGACTGCTTACCCAAATCCATCAAAAACTTAATTGCATTTCCCCCAGCATTGCAGCCAAAGCAATAATACATTTGCTTACTTTGACTGACTGTAAAGCTAGGACTCTTCTCGCTATGGAAGGGACACAAACCGATAAAATCTTTACCACGCTTGCGTAAAACTACGTGTTCTGATACCACATCCACAATATCAGCACGTTGTTTAATTTCCTCAATTGTGTCTGGGTGCAAGCGGGGAATGTACATATTAGTCCTTGGTTATTGGTCATTGGTCATTGCCAAGGACAAAGGACAAATGACTAATGACAAAATACTTCTGATAGCTATTATATTCTTGTTGCTAGAAGAAGAATTATGTATATAGCAGTTCTTACTTGCTTGTAATACAGTTGGAACCCCACCCCGCATTTGCTGACGCAAACGCTCCCCTCCCCGCTTGCGGGGAGGGGTTGGGGGTGGGGTTGAAATGTACCTCATCCAACCGAGAACCGCTATAGAATTGCTTACGCTTAACTTTTTAAGAGGAAATACTGAAGATGGGGCGTATTTTTATTTCGGCGGCGCACGGAGGCAAAGAAGCAGGAGGAATCGATCCAGGTTCAATTGCTGGGGGAACTACAGAAGCCAGAGAAATGATTCTGCTGCGGGATTTAATTGTTACAGAACTGCGGGCGCGGACATTTGAAGTTTTGGCTGTTCCTGATGATTTAAGCGCCGCCGACACCATCACTTGGATTAATTCTCGTGGTCGTCGGGGAGATGTCGCCCTGGAAATTCATGCTGATTCCGCCAGTAGCCCAACGGTGCGTGGGGCTAGTGTATTTTATATTGCCAGTAATAATGAGCGTAAAAGTAATGGTGAACTGCTGTTAGTGGGTTTGTTACGCCGTGTTCCCCAATTACCGAATCGGGGAGTGAAACCAGATAGCGATAGTGGCTTGGGACGTTTAGCCTTTTGTCGTCAAACAACACTGCCTTCATTATTAATGCAGGTGGGATTTCTCAGCAGCCCTGATGACCGCGCCTTGCTGCAAAACCGTCGCCGTGATTTTGCTTTGGGTATTGCTGATGGTTTGGCTTCTTGGAGTCGTGTTGTTGACCCTACACCCGGAACTCCCACCGAACAAACTTATCCATCGATTAATATCAACATCAATGGGCAGAGTTATTCAGAACAAGGAATATTAGTTAATGGTAATGCTTATATTCCCATTGATTTAGTAGACCGCTTGCGAATTGACTTAACAACAGCCGCCAATGTCAACCGAATTACCTATCGCCGAGTTGTCTATGTCAAAGCTGTGGAACTGCGGGACTTTAATATTTCTGTCAACTGGGATAGTACAACCCGCACTGTTAACCTGCGTTCGATTTTAGTGATCTGCAAAGGTCAGATGGATCAAATTATCTCCCGTGGTAACACTTCCGAAGTGCAGCTACAACTCTTTCTGCGAAATAATAATGAAAATGCTTTAGCCAAGTTTCCTGATATTCCCAAACTCTATCGAGAAGAAGCCTCAATTGAAGGGGTAAATTACGATATCGCCTTTTGCCAAATGTGTGTTGAAACTGGTTTTTTACGCTTTGGTGGTGATATTCGACCAGAACAAAACAACTTTGCTGGACTGGGGAGTATTGGCGGTGGTTCTGATGCGGCGGCGTTTGATAGTGCCAGAATTGGAGTTAGGGCGCATATTCAACATTTAAAAGCTTACGCCAGTTTAGAACCGTTAGTAAATGAAGTGGTTGACCCTAGATTTCGCTTTGTCACCAGGGGAATTGCACCTTTAGTTAGTCAACTTTCTGGTCGTTGGTCAGCAGATTTAGATTATGGGGCTAAAATTACGGCAATGGTGCAGAGATTATACGAGTCAGCCGGATTCATGTAATTGTGAACTATCTCCTACCTCGGCGCTACAATAGCGATCGCGTCCCTGTTTTTTGGCATTGTAAAGTGCTAGATCAGCCAAGGCGATGAATGTATCTGGCTTGAAGTCTAACGTGGGAATAACAGAAGTAATACCCAAACTCACAGTGATGATATTCTTGACACTAGATTTCTCATGAGGAATCGCCAGTTCATGAATTGCTTCCTGAATTCTTTGCGCTACAGTTATCGCTCCTACTAAATTAGTATTAGGTAGTAATACTAAAAATTCTTCTCCACCGTAACGCGCCACAAGATCAGCAGGACGATAAAGAATATGTTGAACTGTTTGTGCTACTTTGATTAGACAATTATCACCTGCAAGATGACCATAACAATCGTTATAAAGTTTGAATTGATCAACATCAAATAAAATTAGTGCAAGAGGTTGTTGTTCGCGTGCGAGGCGGTGACATTCTGCTTGTAGTTGTATATTTAAACAGCGTCGGTTAGCTACTTGAGTCAAACCATCAAGATTAATCAGTTTTTCTAATTTCTGATTTGCATCTTCCGCTTTTTCTTTCGCAATGACTAACTCGGCTGTTCTTTCTTGGACTCGTTGTTCTAAAGTTGTCAAAGATGTTTGTAACTGAAGTGCCATATTATTAAAAGATGTCGCCAATTGACCGATTTCATCTTGAGAGTTAATTTTGGCGCGGATATCTAAGTTACCTGCGGTAAACTGAGCAACAATTTTGGTAAGATAAATGATTGGCTTTGTGAGCAGTTGACTAATCACAATAGCAATGATTGTTACTACTGAAGCAATCAAAGCAAACAGCAACATAGCATCAGTAATTTGCTTGTCTACAGGTGCTAGGGCAATTGCTAGGGGGCGAATAAATAATACCGACCAAGGTTCATATTTTAAATGAGCGATCGCAATCAAATTTACCTGATTGGCTGTTGTTGATAAAGATGTAATTAAATATGATTGTTGATTATCTAATGCTTGCTTGAGTTGCCATTCATTAGTTGCTAATTGTTCCACAGGAGCATTAGGCAACAGACTTTTTTTTTGGAGTTGTGTTACTACTTCCAAAGGCAGAGGTACAATTGATTTAAATAGTAGTTCTGGTGCTGTACTATGTGCTAAATAAATATGATTTTCATCTAACAAAATCGCAAAGGCTTTAGCCCCAGCCCGTTCAGTTTCTCTGGTGACTAACTGCTGTACCACAGTTGCATTGTAAGCAACCCGCAATACCCCCAATATTTTACCCTTGGCATTGCGGACTGGACTACTAAAAACCAGGGTAACAAGGTCAGGAATTTGTGGCGATCGCTTCATGCTAGAAACAAAAGATAAGCCAGTATGCAATGGTTGTTGAAAATAATCTGCGGCTGATTCATCTTTACCAATATTCGATGTGTGGGTATCTAAAACATTTTTCCCGTTTAAATCCAGCAAAGAATACGAGAGAATATTCAGCATATCTTTGCGACTGAGGCGACTTAAAGTTTCTGTCGCCAATTGCATTTCCTGGCTATTATTTCGTTGTTTTGGAGTTAAGCTCAGGTAACGTGACAACCCTGGTAAAATTGCCTCTACCCGCACCGCATTCAAATTAGCATCAATAAAAGCATCGATTCTATTTGCTGTTTCCTTAGCCGCCGCAGATAAAGCCTGTTTTGCATTTTCAGTCAGTGCTGTTTCTGTGGTTTGTTTGTTAATACAAGACAGTAACAGCAAGGGAATTAAAGCTACAATTAGAAATGAAGCAATTAACTTACTCCGAATACCGCCCAAAAATGTTCGCTGCATAGCTTTAAATTATGAGGGAGGGTTCACAAAGGTAGAATTGAACAAACCTTTTAACTCTGGAAGGCGGGTGACATTTCCAGCACGAATGAAAAAGTCTGCATATATCTTGGCAGTTTTGTAGATAGAATGAGGGTTACTAGATTGAAAAAACTGGCGATTATCGGCTAAATTAGTGAGTTTGATGCCCTCTAGAGACAGGGTATGAATGGGAATATTTAAAGCCTTGCTGATGATGGTGTTTCCTTCCTGAAGATGGTCTTTCCAATAGCTTGAGGCTTGCAGCCAAGCCCGCACAAATCCACGAATATCTTCAGGGCGATCGCGGATGATATCTTTACGAAAGATAATCATATCTAAAATCAAGCCAGGGGTTTCTTTACTAGTAAATAAAATATGTCCCCCTAATTTCACAGCTTCTGTCAGATGAGGTTGCCAAGTATGTCCGGCTTGAATCACATTATTTTTCAGACGTTGAGGAATATCTAAAGCTTCTGATTGTACGAAGCTGATATCATCACTAGTTAAGTTGGCACTTTTTAACATTTCCGTCACAAACACTTCACTAAAACCGCCGAGATTTGCCCCTAACTTTTTCCCTTTCAAATCAGCAATGATTTTAATTTGTGATTTGGCAACTACCACATCTGCACCTGTTGATTCATCGATCACAATCACTCCTTGAATATCAGGATTTGTGGCACTCAAAATCATGAAACTTCCTAATGATAATGAAATTCCATCATATTTACCAGCACTGAAATTTGCTTGTTCTAATTTTGCATATCTTTTATAAATTAGTTCTACATCTACCCCTTGGGCTTGAAAAAATCCCTTTTCTTGAGCAATTATTCCAGGATACTCCCCGACAAACGAGCCAAATTGCACTTTCAAAGGCGGACGTTGCAATTTTGTTGGCGCTGAACTATGACAAGCCAACAGCAAACAAGCTGTAATCAGAAAAAGACTTACGTGTCTTAGTAGTTTAAACATCAAATTTGGAACTGCGTCCAGAAATCATCGCTATTACTAGTCAGGACTGACGCACAAAGATTATCTGTGAAGATTGGGTGTAAGGGTGAAAGGGTTTGGGGTGTAAGGATTTTGAATAAGTACACTCCTATACCCCTGAACCCCTACACCCTTGATTTTTCATTTTGATGCGTAAGTCCTAACTGTGATTTTCATATAGCAACATACCGATTACATGAATGGGGGAAGAATACCCAGTTGTTGCATCAAAGCCATAATATCTGCCTGTCCCCAATGTTCTACCACTTTGCCGTCAACAATCTGGTCTATGTGCATCACGGCAAATTTCACTGGCTGACCTGTGGGCGGAAAACCCAGTAATTCTCCTGTATGAGTACCGCTAAATGTCCCACGGGTAACGACTTTATCATTCTCCACAATCACATCTGCAAATGTATGCTTCCCATCAGGAAAAGCATTACGCATCATCAACCCATACTCGATAAAACCATTTAAATCGAGAGGTTCCGATGCGCCTGTTGTATGGGCGATGAAATTTGCGGCGATAATTTTTTTGGCTTGTTCAACACTGCCATTGTCAAAGGCTTGGTAAAATTCCAGGGCGATGGCCTTGTTTTGTGCGGTAGACATGGTTAGATAGTGACAGGATATTAAGCATTTAAATACCTTGATATTTAACCATCGTCAAGGAAGAAAACAAAGGATATGGACGGAGGAGAGAACCTGACAGGGGTAGAATTTTTACGTTCTGACCCAAAAACATTGATTTAGGGTGTAGGGGTGTACTTCTCAGCGAGACGCTCCGCGAACTGCTGCGCCCTTCGTCCAAGCTCAGGACAAGCTCAGTAACCAGGGTGTGAGGGGGATGGAACTCTGATTAAATCGTGATTTTTAGAGTTGCTACTCATCACTCTGTTAAAAACCTACTAGTGTACCAACCCAAAATTGCTACGTGGAGGTAAGCAAGGGAGCAAGGGAGCAGGGGAGCAGGGGAGAAACTTGCAGTAAGTCTTTCCCCCCTGCCCCTCTGCCCCTCTGCTCCTCTGCTGACCACAACGCAAAGTTTCCTTGGCAGACTACTACACCTGTGAGGAGGAGAGAACCCCATACCGAAAGTAGGGTTTATTTATTAGCTGCTGTTGTGGGGTGGAGGGGGATTAACGGCTGTTGGGAAATCGCTTCTAACCCGACCGATCGCAAAATATCATCCCAATCTCGAACTAAAGTTAAATCATTGGGACGGGCAGCACGTAAATCAGCCAAGGTTTTTAGGGTATCATGCCAAAAACCATTTTCTGCATAGATGATGACACGTTGTTTAGGTGTTGCTGTTTGTAATTTACTTGCTACGGTTGGGGGTACTTCGATGCGTTCAATCCAGCCACTAGCGGTTGGATCGCCACTGCGATCGCCGTTGGTAGCATCACACAGTAAAGACAAGCGCCATCGATATTTCTTCCCGATTTCTAACCCTGCAAAATCTGGCGGTAAGGTGTAGCTCATAATTCCCCTGCTGGTTGTAATTGGCAGAGTTTTGTCAAGTAATTCTTCTCCAGTTTCATCCCGGAGTAAAAATCCTGCTTGCTGTGCAGAGGTTTGGGGTACATTGACAAAAAACGTCGGGCGATCGCTCACTGTTAATTCTACGGGAATTTGATTAGCGGCACTTTTGGGCGGTTTGGGTGGTAAAACTCCACTAATATCTTGCGGGCTGCATTTTCCTCTGGCTGCACCTGCTTCTAAATTGCGCGAACCCCGGATTCCTGGCACTTTAAATCTTAATAGAGAACGGCGACGCGGAAATAATCTGGGTGTGGAACGCGGAACACCGAATTGAGCAATGCTATTGGTAGGTACGGCAATTGTGGGGATTGTCCCCAACAGCAAATCGGGAATGAGAGTTAAGCCTAATGTAATTAATAGTAAGTTTTTGTTGAGCATATTTTTTACAATATGTATGTTTTTATGAATGACTATTTACGAATATTTAAAGTTTCAGTTTGTGAATCTTTTCTGCCTAAACTTAGTTAATTCTGACTTAAAACAGCCTCGGTGAAAACACTATAACATTACTCAATCATTCTTAAACTCAACAGATAGCCCAATTATTTTATGACTTATGCAATAACTCTCTAAAACTCTTATAACTTTGTGTCCTTTGCGTCCTTTGCGGTTCGTTTTTTCCTACTTTTGCGTAAGTCCTGGATTCGAGAAATCAGGGTGGCTACATCTATTGTTTTTTCAAACCAATTTCATTGAGAAATATTAAATAGCTAATGACAGAGTGAAGCAAAACAGGTAATTTGGACGCATATTCGCAAAATATTAATTACAGCAAACAATTATTACATCGAAATTTCTTGGGGAAACGAGCTATTTTTTAACATTTACACTTTAGCTAATCCAGAAAGAGGTAAGGCCAATGGTCGGTCAAAATTCCCAACAGCGTAATTTCCGTCAAACAGTAGGCACCATTGGCGGAACAGTTGTTCTCACCAGTGTAGCGATCGCGGGATTAATTTTGGGATTGCGAGAATTGGGAAGTTTGCAGGGGATGGAGTTAGCTGCATTTGATTGGTTAATGCGATCGCGTCCCGACGAAGGAATAGACAATCGCTTTTTAATCGTGGGTGTGGATGATAACGATATTCAAACCCGCAAGGAATATCCCATTGAAGACGGCACAATGGCGCAGTTATTAACAAAACTTGCAGAACAGGAACCGCGCGTGATTGGCATAGATATTTTGCGGGATGTAAAACAAGGTGCAGCCGCAGGTCGAGCAGATTTAATGCAAATCTTAGCAGAAAACGAGAATATAGCGGCTGTTTGCGTTCTGAGTAAAGCTGATTCTCCCGGTATCGCCGCCGCACCTGGGATTCCTGAAGATAGAGTCGGGGTGGCGGACTTTCCTGTAGATGCTGGTGGTACAGTCCGCCAAGGAATGATGATTTCCGTTCCTAAAGCTTCCAAACTGCCCAAACCCAGCGAACATATCTGCAATATCGATGATCCTGAAAATCAACTACCATCGCTGAGTTTTCAAATGGTGGTGCGTTACCTCACCGCCCAGGGAATTGAACCACAACCGACCAAATCTGGTGAATTACAGTTTAATTCTACCGTTCTCAAACGCCTAACACCAAAAGCTGGCGGCTATCACAACATTGATACATCAGATTACCAAATACTACTAAACTATCGTTCTGCCAAAAACGCCGTCAAGCAAGTTTCCCTCAGCGATGTTTTAGCAGATAAAGTTGACCCAGCCTTAATTAAAGACAAAATTGTGATGATTGGCTATACTGCCCAAATTGTCAAAGATACCTTTTACACACCTTATAGCGCGGGTGCAGCCGATAGCCAAAAAATGCCAGGGGTAGTAGTCCACGCCCAAAATGCTAGTCAAATATTAAGTGCAGTTTTAGATAAACGACCTTTATTTTGGTATTGGAATGAATGGCAAGAAGGGTTGTGGATCTTTGCTTGGTCATTAGTTGGGGGATTTTTAGCTTGGCAAATTCGCAAACCTTGGCTGTTGATATTGGGTGGCGGTGTAGCGATCGCTGTATTATTAGGTAGTACTTATATCATCTTTCTCCAAGCTGGTTGGATACCTTTAGTTCCACCAGTTTTAGGTTTGTTAGGCAGTGCTGTTGCTGTGGTTTTAATAGACAGATATGCCGCCACAATTGTAAAAACAGTCAAAGGCTTTCTCAAAATTAATATTGACATTGACCAAGACAAAAAAAATCAAGAAGTAGCAGCAATTACCGAAAGTGACTACTTTTTAGAACTACAACAAAAAGCCAAAGATTTGCGGGGGCGAGATAATATTGAAGACTTCCCACCCACAATTTTACCTACTGTAAATACCCCAGAAACTAATCATCTGTTAGCTGATACCATCATTTCTCAACCTACTAATTCTGCACCTACAGAAATAGATTATCTCCAGCAAGTCCGCGACAGACGTAACCAAATTAATTCCCAAGAAACCTTACTACCTCAAAATCCAAGCAATAACTTAGAAATCACCACCACACCAACCACAATTGAAGAACCAGACGAACTAGAATACCTAGCATATTTACAACGTCGTAGTAAAAAATTGAAAGAAAACAAATAATCATCATGAATTACCCAGAACCTAACCAATCATCTCCCCAAAATAGTCAATTAGATATCCTCGATTTACCAGACGAACAGCGACAACTAATAAATTGGATAACTCGCCAGCAAAAAGTTACTTTAGCAGAAGTAGTAAGCCATTTGGAAACTACAGAAGAATTGGCACAACAGCAACTAAAAACTTTAGTTACCCAAAGATTTATTCAAGAAATAGATGATAGTGGATTAATCTACTATCAACCCTACTTTGGTGAAAAAAAGAAAAGTAAACTCAGTCAAAATATTTGGGATAAACTCTAAATCTATGTAAAAATTCTGACAACTATAGCCATCCTAAATGATTTCTGAAAACAATCAGTATGTGTAGGGTGTGTTAGGCGTAAGCCGTAACGCACCGAAAGCTGTGATACCAATTCTATGTGAGGCTGCATTTAATCTTTTATCTTTTCTTTCTTTGTGTCCTATCCTTCGGGAAGCCGCTATCGCGTCTATGCGCCCTTTGTGGTTCGTTCTTTAATTTAGTGCATCTTCATACAGAATTGGTATGAAGTAGATGCTGTCATCTCGCCGATAACACATCCTACGTACTATCAAACTGGATTCCTATGTTACTCTTCGCTCTCTGTGTCTCTGTGGTTCGCCTACAAAAATCAATTTCATCATGTCAAAAATTGTATCTATCCATTCCTTTCGCGGCGGTACAGGTAAATCAAACTCTACCGCTAACCTAGCCGGAATTGTTGCACGTTATGGTTATCGGGTTGGCATTGTTGATACAGATATTCAATCGCCAGGGATTCATGTTTTGTTTGGTTTTGATGAGCAGAAAATGAAATATGCCTTGAATGATTATCTTTGGGGGCGCTGTAATATTGAAGAGTCAGCTTATGATGTTAGCTCAGTTTTAGGGCAGTCAGCAAACAAAAAAGGACGAATTTATCTCATCCCTTCTAGTATTAAAGCCAAAGATATTACCAAAGTCTTGCGGGAAGGATTTGATTTTAATTTACTTAACGAAGGCTTTCAAAAATTACTAACTGCTTTACAACTAGATTTCCTCTTCATTGATACTCACCCAGGACTCAACGAAGAAACCTTACTTTCAATTGCAATTTCTGATATTTTAGTTTTAATTTTACGCCCCGATCGCCAAGATTTTCAAGGTACAGCCGTCACCGTAGAAGTAGCCCGCAAACTGGAAGTACCCAATATGTTGTTGTTAATTAATAAAGCACTTCCAGCTTTAGATTTTGATGCCCTCAAACAACAAGTCGAAAAAATCTACAACGCACCCGTAGCCGGAATTTTACCCCTAGCAGAAGAATTAATTCAACTAGCCAGTAGCGATTTATTCTGCTTACGTCATCCAGAACATCCCTTGAGTCAAGTTATGGATAAAGTCGCACGGATGATTATGCAATAAATGGAATGGGTGGGAGGTGTGAAAGGTGTGGGAGGTGTGACAAGTGTGTGAGGATAGTGAAGAAATCTTTCCCCCCTCTCTCCCCACACTCCCCACACTCCCCATATCATTACCAAGGATTTCCAATCATTGTAAAAGCCGCCCAAAAATAGGGATGCGTCAACTTTTTATCACCCAATTCTAGTAAAACTGGTGGTAAAGGAACATCACCCCGCGCAGTCCGCAACCTACCCATTTCTATTCGCACTTGCCCTTTCAGCATAGCAACTTGCGATCGCCGCAGGGCTTCGGCTTTGATAGGTGCTTGTTTCAACTTCTCATAAAATTGGGTCATTAATCCCAGTGTTCCTTCATCGGAAACATACCATAAACTCGCCAACGCCGACTTTGTACCAGCTTGCACCGCAAAGCCAGCAAAACCTAATTCTGCATCTTCATTACCCAAGGCTGTACGACAAGCACTCAACACCACCAATTCTACTGGTGGGTTATTCCAACCCAGTTGGCGAATCTGATCCATTTTTAATTGGGTGTCCCACAATTGAATATAAGAGTTACTCGGCGCACCGGAATTAAATTCGCCGTGAGTTGCTAGGTGAACAATTCCAAAGGCTTTTTGCTGTCGTTGAGTTTTCAGATTTGTTAAGGTGAAAGCTTCGTTTAAAAAGGCTTTACCAGGCCACAGTTTTTGCGTGATAGTAGTTAACTCTGAAGGTACAGATGGTAGGGGATCTTGATTCATAAACTGAGATGCACCCATCCCCAAAACTTCGGCTGTTTTAATATCAACGTATGTGGTATCTGTCAGGCTCAAACTTGGCATTAAGCCAACACTATAGTTTTCTATAAGATACTGTTGACCATCATAAAGTGCCGCTATGGGCATAGTTCGCAAGCCAGCATCCACAATAAACACTAAATTGTTAATTTGCCGTGCTTGTAGGTTAGGTTTTAGAGGTGCAATCAGCCAGTTATATAGTTTTTGAGACGGAGTAAGATAGTTGTTTGACAAACTTGGTTGGGTAATATTGTTGGTAAACTGTTTACTTACAGCTAAAACTTGCGATCGCGTCACATCAATTACTTTCCGAATCGGCTCACCTTTACCCGTCACTACAACTAACTCTAAAACATCATCAGCTTGAGGCGTGAGTTTTTGTTCTGGTAAAACACTCCGCTTGAGTGTTTTCGGCACAAACGAAATGTAAATCAATGCAGGTTTTACACCTGTAGCATTTTCAATATTGACTAAACTTTCACTAGCTTCTTTAATACCTTTAATTGGTGGTGTACCTGTACCTAAATATTGGGCAAACTGGTTAGTAAATCTAGCATCAATTTTAGATATCTCTTTATCTACATCTACATTTAGCAAAGACTGATCTTTTTCTAAAATTGGAATACTAGCCGTTTTCTTTTCTTCTGTCTCCGAATCAACTACATTAGTTAGGTCTATATTTAGCGGATTATTTGTTTCGGGATTAAAAGAATTATCCGTATCTACAGGAGGAGGATTATTTGTTCTAGGGTTAGGCGAGGGATTATCTGTTACAGGAGGCTCAGTAATAGGCGGAGGGATAATTATTGGTTGTCGCGTGATATTAACATTGATTGATTGTGGTGCAGATTCAGAAACACCATCACTTGCTTTAATTGTAAAAGCTTGTACTCGACCAACAGAACCCCTTTGTGGTGTATAAACTAAAACTGTATTGGAATTTAAAATAGTTTCTGGTGTAACGGGTGTTCCATCCTGCAAGTTTAAAAAACCAGATAATATCTTATCTACAATTATTTTGCTGACATCATTATTAACATCATTAGGATTAATATTTAATGAACCAAGGGTAAATGTAACAGGACGATTTTGGCGAGTATCTGGTAAATTATAATTACCTGTTAAAGTCGGTGGAGTATTAACAGAAATAATAGAAATTAAATCAGGTGTACCTTCTGCCATTCCGCCTAGTGGCAGTACAGGAAAAGTGTTAATTGGTGATGTCGACGTAATTTGGGAATCGTTGCTATCTATGATGATGTTTGCAACAGTTGAAGTTTGATTAAAAAAACTAAGTTGACTGACATTAATAGCTGCTTTGGTGCCATTCAAGTTAGCATTACCTACCACAAATGGCACATTATTTACGCCGCCGTTATGTTGAATCGTGACAGAACCCGGTTGAGTAAATGCACTAGTCAAAATCGAATTCCCGGTAGGCTGATCATTATCAAGAATTTCTCCTACTACCCTGACAGTGCCATTGGCTAAAAGATTAACATTACCACCTTGAGCAAGTGGGGGTGTATCAGGCAACGAAATTCTAGCTTGAGGTGGAAGATTGGCATTGATAAAATTAATTTGACCAACATCAATACTCATCGCACTTGTATTGATGCTGCCTACAGTAATATTACCACCAGCCCTTAAATTCACTGCACCTGCATTAGCAGTCCCCAAAATTAAAGCTGCGGAAGTATCAATATTATTAGTTGTAATATTACCGCCTGCTGTTAAATTAACTGCGCCTGCTGTAGCATTTTCAAAACGGCTGAAAGCTGAAGCATCAATATTATTAGTTGTAATATTACCTTCTGCTGTTATATTAACTGCGCCTGCTAAACCAGTAAATCTATCAGCAGTGATAATATTTTGAGTTACAACAACATCACCATTGCTCACAGTCAAACCAGAACCAGTTAACTTTACTTCACCATTATCTACAACTAAATTAGTGGCATTGCCACCACCACCACCAGTTAATAACGCCGCTAAATCATTCGATGGCAAATTATTATTAGTTGCATTTAACGGTTGAATTTCCAAACTCAACGGATTTCCCGCCAAACTGACTTTGAGTAAACTACTTCCCGGTACAGCCGCAATTGTGACGTTACCCCCAGGGGCTGATAAACTGCCTGTACTCACTACTGTGCCGCCAAATAAACTGAGATTATTGCCAGTTGGTACAGCTAAATTACCTTGATTGAAAATCGCACTAGCAACACTACTATCAAAGGCAAAACTATTGGGTGTACCAATAAGTTGACTGTAGTTATTTGTGCCAACAGCATTTAACCAGTTATTATTCCCAAAACCGAGACGAGTGGCTGTAGTGGCTGTAAAGGAGGCTGGTACATTTAAACTGGCATTTTGTCCAAAGATAATACCTGCGGGGTTGATTAAATATAAGTTGGAATTGCCACCACTGACGCGAATTACGCCGTTAATGATGGATGCGTCTCCACCTGTGACTCTGCCTAAAATGTTTTGGATGGATGGTTGGGATAAAAAGTTGGCTGTTTGGTTGGCATCGAGTCCAAATTTGCTGAAGCTATGAAAGAGGTTGGCTTTGTCGCTACTGAGGCTACCACCACTAATATTGATTTTGTCGCCTTGCGGGTCAACTGTTGTACCTGTGCCGTCGTTGGCGGGGATGATGTTTTGAGCTAAGACTGTTTTAGGTGTTAGATATAATCCTAAAATGATGCTAGTAACGGTTAGTATTTGAAATTGCAATAGATATAGTTGAAAAGCTGGTATATGTTGGGAAAAAATTTTTGCTAAATTGACTGTAGGCTGCTTAAATTTAATCTTCAAAAAAAAACTGATAACATACTTAGTTTGAGTAAAAACTCGATTTAATGATATATTTTGGTGAATTAAATTATACATAATTGAGTGTGCATTTAAAAGCTTTTTGAATATTAAATTTTGCGTATTACAAATGGGACGGAATTGAAAGTTAATAAAATATTAAGCTTTAAGTGTAAAGTTTTTTAAGTATTTGGGAGCAAATAACCACTTCCACTCCTCAAACACTAGAGATATCAAAACCTCGATTTTTACAACAGTCATTAGGATTTTTGATTTCATACATATACATAGAACTTACACAATAAAACCAAAAATCAAGGGTTTGGGAAGGATGAAAGGGAGAACTGTAAAGTTTTGTTACTATCTGCGAAACATTCCGGATTAGGAATGATTAAAGATTAGAGCTTAACCAAAGTATTTAGCCAAAATAACTTCGGTATAAAATAAAGCTCTCATTTTACCCAAACAGTGCAATCTTACTCTTAATTTTGCAGCGTTCTTGGCGATCGCTACAACTGTTTGAGTTGCTGACTTTTCTTTCCTGAATCTGCAACAACAATTCACATAACTGGAGGATTCCAATGGTTTTACTACAAGAAGATAGAGGATTTGACTTAGTTGGAAAATATGATCAAGATGCAATTAACGGATTTGACTCTCAATTAATTAATCAGATATTCAGGCTGTTAGAACCAGAAAAAGCTCAGACTGTTCTAGATGCAATGGCAGGAGATGGCAACCTAGCGCACGGGCTTTATCAATACTGTCTGACACACAAAATTGATTGTCCTAAACTCGTTGTACTGGAGTACTCACAGGTACAAACCAAGTTTGCCAGCAATAAGCTTGCACAAGCTAACGCAGAGGTGATTTGGGGAGATATTTTAACCATGACTTCCCGCGACTCTCACATCCGAATCCCCGATAACTCTTTTGATCGAGTCATGATTAAAAGTTCCAACCATGAAATTCCTCGCTCTTATCAGTTAGAGCTTTATCGTAGTATCTACCGAGTTTTGAAGCCAGGCGGACTTTTTGTGAATCTTGGTATGCTATTCGATGATCCACAAGAAAGGGATGAACTACGGGAAATTGCGAGAGTCAAAGATACTTATGCTGGTATGGATGATTTAGCCAAAAACCGTCATTTTCTTACCAGAGAAGAGCTATACGGATGGCTCACCACATCAGGGTTTATCAATGTTAAGTGCGAACAAAGCTTCAATTACAGAATTAACTCTTCAATTGTTGCTCAACAGTACTTTTCCGAGGAACAAAGACTTCAAGCTGACCTCGAACATCAAGCGGCTCAAGTTAGAGCTTACAGAATGCGTTTAAATGGGCGTATTCAATTTGATCGCAATGTTAGTTTGATGCTTTGTCCAGGTGAGATTACAACTGCTCGCAAGCCGCTTGTTTAACTAACTTAGAAATTCCTAAAACTTCGTAGATAAAAGAAAGCCGAGGAAGCTGGAGAAGTAAAAGAGCTATTATTGCTAAATTTTCACTACCCCAGCGCCCCCGTACCGAGAACTGATTGCTAGGCTTTCATTGTCTTGAAAACCTTTCCAATAGTGACGACTCAAGACTAAGAATGTTGCATTAATTTTTTTTGGAGGATAACTTTTTTGCAACAAAGATGCTTCATCTTGATGCACTGATTTAGCTTGACTACGCCACTAGTGAGAAATCGGAATTTAGTCTCACCTCTTTTTTAGAGGTGAGATACCAACATTTTGAATTATCAACAATCTAGTACTTAACCCAAAAATATGGAATACTTAGCCAAAGTACTGCAAGCATATCAAGAACTTTTAAGTCCAGATAATGTGGTGGTTGATCAAAAATCCATCTCGGCGGCTGAAACTGCAACATTTGCAACAACTCAGAAAGTGCTGGCCATTATTCGACCGGGAAACTGTGCTGAAGTCCAAGAGTGTGTCTGCATAGCAAACAAATATAAAGTACCTATTTACCCTGTGAGTACAGGCAAAAATTGGGGATATGGTTCAAAAGTGCCTACTCAAGATGGTTGCGTGATTATGGAATTGAGTAGGCTCAACCGAATTGTGGATTATGACGAGAAGTTGGCTTATGTGACTGTAGAAGCTGGTGTCACACAGGGACAACTGTTTGAGTTTTTACAAAAACATCAGTCAAACTTAATGATGTCTGTGACAGGAAGTGCTTCCGATTCCAGTTTAGTTGGCAATATCTTAGAAAGAGGAATTGGTAAAGGGCCTTATGGCGATAGATTTGCTAATGTCTGCGGATTTGAAGTTGTTTTACCAACAGGAGAATTGATTCATACTGGATTTGATCGCTTTGCAAATGCTCAAGCTGCTAAGGTGAATCGTTGGGGAATAGGCCCTTATTTAGATGGCATATTTACACAGTCTAACTTTGGGATTGTTACACAAATGACAATCTGGTTAATTCCCCAACCTCAATATTTCCAGTCTTTTTTCTATTCTCTGCAAGATGATGCTGCTTTTGAAGAATTTATCGATACTCTGCAAAATTTAAAGTTACAAGGACTATTAAGAAATAGCTTTGTTATCTTTAATGACTATCGTATGTTGTCTACAAAACAACAATATCCTTGGAAAGATACTAATGAAAAAACACCCCTCCCAGAAGATTTAATGCCTAACTTTAGAAAGGCATGGGGTGGTGGTTTATGGATTGGTGAAGGCGCTTTATACTCTGCTAGTAAAGAACAGGGACGAATTGAAAGGAAGTTAATTCAACGAGCATTGAAGAAAACAGTTAATAAAATTGTATTTTTTGATGAGCGTAAAGCAAAAATTTTAGAAATCATTCGCCCTATTTATAAATTGATTACTGGAGTAGATTTAAGAGGTATAATTGACTTTTTCTATAATAAAAATCTCCAGCGAGGTATCCCCACTGACAAAGTTATTTCTATGGCTTACTGGAGAAAGCGAGAGCCTGTACCATCTAATATGAATCCAGACAGAGATCGTTGTGGTTTGATTTGGTTGGCTCCTAGTGTACCTTTTGATGGCAAGCATGTGAGAACAGCTTTAAAAATTATTGAAGAAATCGCTATCCGATATCAGTTTGAGCCAAATATTGGACTGCAATGTGTCACAGAAAGAAGTATCGATATGACTGTTGCGATTGTTTACGATAGAGATGTGCCTGGAGAAGATGAAAGAGCGATCGCTTGTCATGATGAAATGATGCAAAAATTGATCCTAGAAGGCTATATTCCTTATCGCTTAACGACTTCAGCAATGAATTCTTTACCAACACCCAAAGATGACTATGGCAAATTACTACAAGAATTAAAACGGGCGTTAGACCCAAATAATATCCTAGCTCCCGGTAGATACGATTTTCAGCAAGACTGGCCGGACAAATTTGACTTTAGAAAGTATTACGATCATTCTGTCGCCTTGGCCAGCCAAACTCTCAGAAAGAGTTCTGAGGAAATTGCCCAAGATTGATAAGTACATACAAGACTTAAGCACAAAGGTTGTTTGTTAAGAATGAGTGTGAGGTTGTAGGGGTGAACGGCTGTTCACCCCTACAACCTATTTAAGTAGGACTTACCTAAGTGTCACAATTGGTGGTTGGTGTGTGGCGTGATAAATCTGATGACTACGTTCAAATCTTCTCGTTGCGTCACGCACCCTACAGAAAAATCCCCACCAAATAACTTTTTCAGCAAACCCTATTTATTGCATAGCAATCTTAAATGAGTCGTGAACAACATAGATATGGAAACGAACCGCCCTCCGGGTGACGCTCCTGCGTCGCTAACGCTGCGCTAACAGCAGTTCCTCATGGGGGAAACCCCCAAGACCGGACTGCTTCACCAAGAACGCCTAGACGCGATAGCGGCTTCCCGCAGGGTAGGACGCAAAGGTAAGAAAGAAGAAAAAGATATATAGCGGTTCTCGGTTGGATGAGGTACATTTCAACCCCACCCCCAACCCCTCCCCCGAAGTTTGCTCAACGGGGGGAACCCCCGCACGCAACTTCTCTCCGCAAGCGGGGAGGGGAGCGTTTGCGTCAGCAAATGCGGGGTGGGGTTCCAACTGTATTACAAGCAAGTAAGAACTGCTATAGAAATTTTACAAATGATTTAGGACTGCTATATGTGTGTCTTGATTCTGGTCATAACTGAATTTAATTTCTAGAAGCCCCTCAATAAAAAAAGCCTGGTAACCCAGGCTTTTTTTGTGATGTTATACAGTTAATAAATCAGTCATTCAATTAACCAGTACTAAACTAGTTTATTGATTAACTCTGAGGAAGTTTGGCAATGGTTGACCACCATTACGACCAACTGCGGGGATTTCCAGTAAAGAATCAGCAGCTTGTTGAGTACCATCTTCAGTTTGCACACTGTAATTGACAACAACAGAGTTTTGATTTCCTGGATGACCGTTGGGAATCAACAATTGTGGATGGTCAAAGGGTGCTTTTTGATAACGGACTCGTTCATCAGTTAGGCTTCGCAAAAAGGCGACCAAATCGTCTTTTTGCGCTTCTGTTAAGTTAAGTGGGGGAATTAAATTGGTAGATGAGCGAAAATCTCCACCCCGATTGTAAAACTCTACTACTTGTCGTAGGGTTAACTGCCCACCATTGTGGAAGTAGGGAGCAGTGAGTTCTACATTTCGCAGACCAGGAGCTTTGAAGGCTCCAGTTGATACCACTTCTTCATTCGGAGTCAATGGTGGATTGAGGGTGGGAGGTGCTTCCCCGAAAATCTGTTGGAATTTACCTTGTTGAGCGAGTGTTGCTTCTGAGAGGGAATTACCAAAAGTGTCTTTTCCACCTAGACCGGGGTCTTCTTCTCTGGGTCTAACACCAATGTTGAAGAAGCCTGTATCTTCAGGTGGGAAAGGAGGTACTGGTACACGTCCAATGCGTCCGACGCTCTTGACTCTGCTCACAGAAGCGGCTGTCAATTCTGTTCCAGTGTGGCAAGCAATACAAATACCTTGGTTTTGGAAAATTTGCCATCCTCTTTGTTGTTGTTGAGTTAAGGCGGAGTTTTTTCCGCTCAGAAACTGGTCAAAAGGTGTTTGATCAGAAATCAGAGTTGCTTCATAGGCTTGAATTGCCAGGCCAAAGAACAGTGAGAAGTTATACTCCGGTAATGTGTACTCTATGGTACTCAACGGACGTTTTCTGGGTTTGCGATAGAATGAACGATCGCCAGTTTGCGGATCAACACGAATCACCATGTTTGATCGCCACCATTGTGGTTGAAAGGCTTGTTCAATTAATTTTTCATAGGTGATGTTTAGTCCCTTTTGCGGTACATTTCGGGTTGATTTACTGAGAAGTCCCAAAACGCTGTCATTATAAGCCACAACTTGCTTTGCTAGTGGTTGAACTGCCAGTAGCTTTTTACCCAGTTTTCTGCCAAATCTTCTCAAGGGTGTAGTGGGGGTTGATGGTCGCCGTCTGGAAGCGATCGCATTGTTAGATGATTCCGGTGTTGACTCGGCTGCATCGTTGTTAATAGTGTTGATTACCCGACCACTGGCAACATCGCTAATTTTCACTGTATTGTCAGTTTCGGATAAATCAGCGACTAATGGTGCAAAGGGTGCGATCGGAGGGACTTCGGCAAATGTTTCAATTGCTGCAAGTGGTGGCCCTACTGCTTGGGAAGCGAGTGAGGAATTATTCAACCGGACTTGCACATCTTCTAAGCGTCTTGGAGTAGATGCTTTCAAAACCAGAGCTTCTGGATCTCTTGCGCCAAATCCATTGACTCCGTTAAAGATATTTTGAGCGCGTCCATCCCAGAAGTTGCGGAAGTTAAACACCGCATTAATCACGCTGGGGGAATTTCGACCGGTGACTTGACGAACGTTGGTACCTTGGACGTTGAATACTGTGTCCTTTAGGGGGGTGACATCATCCCGATCGCTTCCTGGAATCACATCATTAAACTGTGTTCGGAAGACTCCTTGAGAACCTGCAACGTCGTTTGTATCAGCTAAAACAGTGGAATTATTGTTAGTTGGGTCAGCTAGTTTGTGGAATGGGTAATCGGCTGCTGTTAGCTGATAATTCGGCGCACCACCGATGGTGAAATTATCATTTCCGGGACTAATTTGGTTTTTAGACCTGTTGTCTGCACCTGCATGGAAGTGACAGCTGGCACAGGATTGAATACCGTCAGTTCCCAACTGCATATCCCAAAACAAAGCTTTTCCTAGAGCGATCGCAGCTGTCTTATTCCGAATAAAATCCCCAATATTATCTGGTTCTGGAACTGGTACGGCACTGAGTGGAGGTAGTGTAGCTACTTGGGCTGATACTAGTTGGGCTGACAATGTGTGTCCAGCCAAAATTGCTACCACCACAAGTGCAGCGATCGTCACACTTCTTTTGATGCTTTTAGATAACTGAGATGTGATTCTGCCAAATCTCTTTAGTATTGAGAACATCAAGATTGGCATAATTTTGATGCTATTCAACAACCTTAATAACATCTCGATTAAGGAAGAATTAGTATTACCTTCCTTTTTTTTAGGAGCTAGAATGATATCCTGAGATAATTCTGGCTCAGACGATCTGCTATGGTTAGTGTTTTTACCATTGCTCATTTCTTTCTGAGTTTGTTGTTAAATTTAGGAAAATTTCAGCAGACTGTAATACTAAATTGGATTTAGTTTGAACGCTTTATTTTACTTTGATAAATACCCAAACCAAAAAATAGATATAGGAATCAGACAGAAGTGTTGAAATTACTTGTGTAGGTAGGGAATAGGGAACAGGAAAAGAAGTGATAGAGTTTTACCTAGCTTTGCAGAAATAAAATATGATTCCTATATCATAAAAAACTGTTTCATTCTCATCAAATATTGAGCAATGAAACTATTAATTTATCCAATAAAAAGGCTGATTCATCAGTTCTTTGCATCAGACGACTGAGATTGTTGCGAAAGTGAAGCAATTTATGAATCATCACTATATGACTTTCGCAGCACCCGCGTTTATCTGAATTTTTAAGAGTGTGGTTTCAGCGAATCATGTTGGTTTAGTTAATTAATCAAGCAAAATCAGGCTCGTACTAATTAGTCAATACAGCCTGTTGACGTATATAAACACAATTATAAAGATACTAATTTCGGAATTTGTTACAAATTTTTATATAACGCGATGTGCGACTGATTCTTAAAACCCCTCTCCAAACCTCTCACAAGTGTAGGTTTTTAAAAAAGTGATGAGTAGCGACTCTAAAAATCACGATTTAATCAGAGTTCCACCCCCCTCACACCCTTACACCCCTACACCCTAAATCAAGGTTTTTGGAACATAACGTAAAAAACCTACACCTGTCAGGGGTTGGGGGTTAGGTCTGAGAGAAAGTTGCACACGGCGTTATATAGGGCTTGCTGAATTCGTCCGTCTACCAAGGATTACCAATCATGGTAAAGGCTGACCAAAAATAAGGATGAGTCAGGCTTTTGTCACCAAGTTCTAGTAGGACTGGTGGTAGAGGTAAATCACCATGAGATGTTTTGAGTTTACCGTTTTCTAGGCGTACTTCTCCTTTCAGCATAGCTATTTGTGCTTGTCGGAGGGCTTCGGCTTTAATCGGGGCTTTTTGTAACTTTTCGTAAAATTCGGTCATTAAGCTAAATGTGCCTTCATCGGAGACATACCATAAACTAGCTAATGCAGATTTAGCACCAGCTTGTACCGCAAAGCCAGCAAAACCTAATTCTGCATCTTCGTCACCCAAGGCTGTACGACAAGCACTCAGCACAACTAGTTCAACAGGGGGGTTATTCCAGCCAAGTTGACGCATTTGATCCATTCTCAGTTGGCTATCCCACAATTGAATATAAGAGTTACCGGGCGCACCTTTTCTAAATTCACCATGAGTTGCTAGGTGAATAATGCCGTAGGGTGTTTGTTGTCGTTGGGCTTTGAGATTTTTCAAGGTGAAGGCTTCGTTTAAAAAGGCTTTACCTTGCCAAATTTTTTGAGTGATGGTGTTTAATTCTGTGGGGACGGCTGGTAACGGATCGAGGGTCATGAATTTCGATGCGCCCATACCCAAAACTTGGGCTTTTTTAATGTCAACATATTGAGTGTTAGTTAAGCTGAGGCTGGGCATTAAACCAACACTATAGCGTTCAACTAAATATTGTTTACCATCATAAAGTGCGGCTACGGGCATAGCGCGTAATCCCGTATCCATGAGAAAAACTAAGTTATTAATTTCTCTGGTTTTGAAGTTAGATTCAAGGGGTGCAATTAGCCAATTGTATAGTTGTTCAGCAGGCTTGATATAGGTGCGACGCAGGGCGGGGTCTGTAACTGCACTGCTTAATTGACGGCTGGCGGCGATAACTTGCGATCGCGTTACATTTGGAAATACTTGCCGAATTGGTTCACCTTTAGCTGTCACCACTACCAATTCTAAAACATCGTTATCTTTAGAAAGAATGGGTAGTTGAGCCGTTTCTTTAATGCTTGCAGGAACAAATGAAATGTAAATTAAGGCAGGTTTAGCACCTGTAGAAGCTTCAATTTTCGTGAGAACTTCTTGCGCCTCTGTCACAGTTTTAACTAGAGGTTTGCCTTCTCCTAAATACTCCCCAACTTTGTCAGTAAACTTTTCATCCAGTTTAGATACTGGGTCTACAACAACTTTTACTGGCGGATTAACTATGATCGGTGGTACAGGAATGGGGTCATCAATGTTTGGTTCGGAAACAACAGTTACATTCACCTGTTGCGGATCAGATTGAGAAACGCCATCACTGCTTCTGACTGTGAAAGCTGGGATAACACCATTGGAATTTGCTGGTGGCGTATATACTAAAACCGTACTAGAAGTTAATACGCTACCAGATGTCACGGGCGTACCATCTTGAAAAGTTAAAGTACCTGATGAAATCGCATCAAAAATGATCGTCAAGTTGTCATTATTGACATCACTGATCATCGGATTTAAAGACCCAAATGTAAAAGTTATCGATTTATTTGGAACTGTGGAAAAGAGTGAATCGGTTGTGATGGTGGGTGGCGTATTTATGGAAGTAAAGTTAGCGCCATTACCAGTATCTGTAACTGTGCCGCCATTGGGTAAAACTGGAAATGAAGTAGTTGTTGTGGGCGTATCATTTCTCACAATATTTCCGGCTGTACCATTAGTAGTGGAATTGCCCACAATAAATGGGACGTTATTCGGCCCGCCATCATGTTGAATTGTGATTGAGCCGGATTGAGTGGTACCAGTGGCGTTAATGGTATCACCAGTAAAACCACCTTCACCATCAGGAATGAAGCTTATACCTCTTACCAATCCATAGGCCAAAACATTAACATCTCCGCCTTGGGCTGTACCTACGCTAAAATTAAAACTTTGAGTATTAATACTATTAAAAGTAATATTATGCCCAAATGTGCCACTAGTTCCGGCTTGGAGGGTGACTGCACCTGCAACAACATTTCCGAAACCTGATGCTGATGTGTCAATATCACCTGTGGTAATGCTACCGCCTGCGGTTAAAGTCACATCACCACTGGTGTTACTGAAACCAGAGCTAGTAATATTTTGAGTTGTAATATCACCTGTAGCACTGATAATTACAGGGCCACCATAAAGACTAAATGAAATATCACCTGTGACATTTACATTACCTGGAGAAGATGTGCTTCCTGTTGATGTGAATGAAACTCCACTGGTAACTTCTTGTAAACTGCTCACACCTGCTCGTAAAATCAAAGCTGGCTGACTACTCAAAATTTGACCATCGGCAGTAGTACTAGAAAGGGCGGTATCTGCTCCAGTAATCGAAATTGCACCAGTTGTAATACTGCCACGGGATTCTACTTTTAAAGATGGCCCATTATAGTTCCCAAAGGTAACATCTTCGTTAGAACTAAAAATTGGGTCAACTAAACTAATAAAGTCTGCCCCTTGCTGCTGAGAATTGAGAATTGAAAATTTACCACCACTAGCAAAATGCGCGTCTAAAGAAATATTGCCATCACTGATTAACGAGAGATTACCACCACTAATAAAAGTTGTTTGCTGTAAGTGATTAATCGCAAAAATATCAATACCTTGATTGCCTTGAAGAGTCAGGTTATTGCCAGCAGTAGCCGAGAAACTTTTAGCGACACTATCACGCACTCTGACTGTATCTTTCGCCAGTAAATTTAAGTTATTTGTGGCAGCAAGTTGACTTTCTGGTAGTGTTAAATTGTGGTTAGCTGCCAGGGTGACATTTTTCCCAGATGCTTGATTGACGACAACATCACCATTACTCACAGTCAAACCAGAACCAGTTAACTTTACTTCACCATTATCTACAACTAAATTAGTGGCATTGCCACCACTACCACCAGTTAATAACGCCGCTAAATCATTCGATGGCAAATTATTATTAGTAGAATTTAATGGTTGAATTTCCAAACTCAAAGGATTTCCCGCCAAACTGACTTTGAGTAAACTACTTCCCGGTACAGCCGCAATTGTGACGTTACCCCCAGGGGCTGATAAACTGCCTGTACTCACTACTGTGCCGCCAAATAAACTGAGATTATTTCCTGACGGTACAGCTAAATTACCTTGGTTGAAAATTGCACTAGCAACACTACTATCAAAGGCAAAACTATTGGGTGTACCAATAAGTTGACTGTAGTTATTTGTGCCAACAGCATTTAACCAGTTATTATTCCCAAAACCAAGACGAGTGGCTGTAGTAGCGGTAAAGGAGGCTGGCACATTTAAACTGGCATTTTGCCCAAAGATAATACCTGCGGGGTTGATTAAATATAAGTTGGAATTGCCACCACTGACGCGAATTACGCCGTTAATGATGGATGCGTCTCCACCTGTGACTCTGCCTAAGATGTTTTGGATGGATGGTTGGGATAAAAAGTTGGCTGTTTGGTTGGCATCGAGTCCAAATTTGCTGAAGCTATGGAAAAGGTTGGCTTTGTCGCTGCTGAGGCTACCACCACCAATATTAATGTTATTACCTTGGGTGTTAACTGTTGTACCTGTGCCGTCGTTGGCGGGGGTGATGTTTTGGGCTATGGCGGCTGTGGGTATGAGGCATAACAGCAAGGCAATATTGCTGAGTGCTAATGTTGGCTTTTTAGCTTTGGTAATAGCAGGGAAATTTATCTTGCTACCAGGAATGAGGGCTTTTTTTTGTAAACTAGGTTGAATTTGCTGTCGGCGTTTTTTTGCCTTGATAATTGCAAGTTGGGAGTTCTTAATTTGCTCTTGTCTGCGTTGCTGTGATATTGTTTCGGGATGGGTGCGATAGTAGTATAAGGGCTGATAGATATGCTCTACTTCCGCAACTTCGGAAAGTCGCAGACATAAATCATAATCTTCTGCTATTGCCAGTGTTTCGTCAATTCCTCCAGCTAATTCCAACACTTCACTGCGAATTAGGCGGAAATGAAATGTCATGAACCGATTTAACAGTTCTTCTCGGCTATAAGGTACCAGACAGCGATAGCCATAACTAAGAATTGTATTATTTTCATCAATGTCTAAATAGTCGGTGTAAACCCAGCCAATATTGGGTTTAGCATCTAATACGGCTGTGGTTTGGGCTAGTGCAGTGGGGGCGAGTAAATCATCACTATCTAGCCAACCAATATATTTACCACGAGTTGCAGCGATCGCACCTTTTAAAGCTTTGGCTACTCCCAGATTATATTTGCTGGCTATTACCCGCACGCGGCGATCACGCTGTTCATATTCACGGGCAATGGCTAGGCTATGATCTGTAGAACCATCATCCCAAATCAATAGTTCAAAATCTGGGCGAGTTTGTGATAAAACACTTTCTATGGCTAATTTGAGATAATTGGCGCGATTGTAAACTCTGATGATGATAGAAATTACTGGCTGCATAAAAATTATATTTTTTTAATTTTTTTATTGAGAGTTTAAAATTTTTAGTTATCTTTTGCATCAATAGAATATAGATTAGCTTATTAAGTTGCCAACAATTTATAAAAGTTTGCAGTTTCTCCTAGTTAAAGATGTTAATTTTTGCGAATGTTTGCAAAATTAATTTGTTATGGATGTGTTTGCTAAAGTTAATACGGACTAATTCATTTATGGAGGTAGGGAACAGGTGACAGGTGACAGAAGAAGAATTTATGTAACTAAATTCTGTGTGAGGATTTAAGTAAGTCGGTGGAAATAAACCAAAGTATATTACGAAGCGTAAATATCCTGGAAACACTTACAAATGACCAATGACCAATAACAAATGACAGCCCTCACTAGTTATTTTTAATTTCACCGACCTGCTTAATTGATTATTGTCGGTAACATTAAATATTTTTGAAAAATTTTAAAAAATATGAGACATTTTTATGATACTCAGCCAACACAAAAACAAGCTATTAATAAGGGGATAAGTAAAGCAGTTACATCCAGCAGCATTATCGGGGGACTAACGGCAGTTTTTGTATTAGCAAATTCGTTAGTACCAACAACTTTGTTTGCCCAAGAAAAATTAGAAATTAAAGACTTTGACTATTGGGCGAATTTTTGTAAGTTGTTGGGAGAGGAAAAGAAATATGATGAAGCGATCGCAGCTTGCAATCAAGGTATTTCTATCAAACCCGACGAACCAGAAATTTGGATTACCCGTACAGAAATTCTACTCCAGCAAGCCAAGTATAGTGAAGCCTTAGTATCAGCCGATCGCACCTTGCGCCTGCAACCCAAATATTCTTTAGCTTTAGCGCAAAGATGTGAAGCCTTATTAAATTTAAACAAAACTGCCGAAGCGATCGCCGCTTGTGATTTAGCCTTACGTTCTGATGGTAACTGGGGCAATCATACAGAAGTTGTAGCCTTATATAACCGGGCTTTAGGGCAAAGTAAATTAGGACAATTAGACGCAGCAATTACCTCCTATAATCGCGCCTTAGAAATTCATCCCGACAATTCATTAGCCTTAGTCGGGAATTGCCAAGCATTATCAAATTTAAACAGATTCAGTGAAGCGATCACCGCTTGTGACGCAGCCATTAAAGTTAATAAAAATTGGGGTGATACTACACCTGCAATTGCTTGGTATACTAAAGGCTTGGCACAGAAAAAAAACGGACAATTAGAAGAAGCGATCGCCTCCTTTGATCAAGCCGTAGCCATGAATCCCAAAGATGCAGATATTTGGTTAGAACATGGTAGAGCATTAGCAGCCATTAGTAAACCAGAACAAGCGGCAGTTTCATACCAATTTGCTGTCAAACTAATTCCTAATTATGCTTTGGCTTTAGCCAGTCAAAGTGCCAGTTTCAACAAATTAGGCAAATTTAAAGAAGCACAAGCAGCCGCCGAACAAGCACTACAAGGGGATAGTCGCTGGGGTGATGTTAGCCCCGCCTTAGCTTGGCAAGAAAGAGGAATCGCCCTAGCCGGATTAGGAAATTATGAAGAAGGATTAGCCTCAATCGAAAGAGCGATCGCCCTCAATCCCAACTATGCTGAAGCATGGAATAATCGTGCCGCAACTCAATGGTATTTAGGCAGATATTCTGATGCAATTGCCAGTAGCGATCGCGCCACCGAAATCAATCCCAAATATGCCCAAGCATGGTTTAATAAAGGCAGAATCCTCAAAACCTTAGACCGCTATTCCGCATCCCTAGCAGCTTATAATAAAGCCTTAGAAAATGTGGGCAAATTCACAGATCAATCACTCATAGCCAATATTTGGGCTAACAGGAGTGTGGTTTTGTGGCATTTATCGAGAAATCAAGAAGCCTTGGTATCTGCGGATAGAGCGATCGGTATTAACCCTAATTTACCCCAAGGATGGTACAACCGAGGCATCGTTTTATTTAATTTAGCTCGATATAATGAGGCGATTAATGCTTATAACCAAGCCAGTACTTTAGCTCCTATGGATGCAAATATCTTAGCAGGTAAAGGCGTTGCCTTATTAAGATTGGGTAAATTAGAAGATGCCGTCAATACTTTTACCGCCACCTTACAACTTGATCCCAAAAATGCCTTAGCATTAGCTAATCAACCCATTGCCCAACAAAAATTGCAAGCACAACAAGAACAACTAAAACCTAAATTACCAGTTGTACCAGATACTAAAGTGCGTTAATCCTAATATCCAGTTTCAGTCTTCTAATTTGTACTAATTCGTAGTGTTCAGATACCCGACTTCTTGAAGAAGTCGGGTATCTTGCTTCTCTACAAAAATAACAAGTTCTGAGTAGAAACTAATCACAACAAGAACGTACAGATGATATCAAATTATGCTGACTATAACCTGCTAAATACTGTTCTAAAACACTAAATTGGGGAATATTTAAACTGTAATAAATCCAACGTCCTTCTTGACGAGAATTAACTAAACCAGCGTCCTTCAAAGTTTTGAGGTGAAATGAGAGTTTTGATTGACTAACATTCAAAGCATCGCATAAATCACATACACAAAGTTCTTGCTGTTGCAATAATTCCAGCACATTAATCCGTAACGGATCGGAAAGTGCATGAAAGCCCGCAGCAATTAAATTTGGAACAGTAGAGGGAGTTTGCATGAGGATGAGTGGGAGTGGGGAATAGAAATATTGTAAGAATCCAGGAGTCAGAATGTTGGTATATTTTGTAAAATTATTCTGGCTCAACAGATGAATAGTTGTGAATTGCTATTAAATTCTGACTTCTGACTCCTGAGTTCTGAATTCTTACAAAATATGCTATTGCCTTTCACATACTAAAATCATTTCCTTTTCGCCACAAGTGATTCGCAACTCCTCATCAAGATAGAGAATTTCTAGCCGACCTTTAGGCGATCGCTCCATGATAAACTTAGCTTCTCCAGTCTCAGAATTAATTCCTTGTGGCGGAACCAGCCCAAACATTAATTTAAACAAACCAAACATCAAACTGTCTTTAAAACTGCGTTTGACATTTTGACTCTGCTGACCAAAAATTGTTCGCCATTCATCCATTTTATTTGGGTCTTTTGGTGCTAAAATCCCTCCAGTAAATTTGACTTGTAGCGCCGTATCACTAATTGGTTCACACACACTCAAATTCCGCACAACCCCCGATATTTGTGGGTAATTTTCATCAACCGTTGTAAATTCCACAACAATATCATGACTACGCTGTTCGCCATTTCCTAATAAAAAAATAGGTTGTGAAACTCGGTCAATTACTAATTTTAGTGTTGTCGGCTGAAACATATTAAACGCCAGACGACCAAGAGTGTAGACAAACTTACCATTTCCCAACCGTTTACCGCCCGGAAAATTAGGCGCACTAATTAATACCCAATTACTATCTAATAGCTTACCTTTACGAGTTGGTGCTGGATTTGGGTTAACAAGTCGCAAATTTTCAATAGCAGCAATTACCGTTTCGTCCTTAGTGTTACCACCACAAGCAGCCAATATCTGACGTAAAGCTAGTTTCGCCTTTACACATTCTCTTGTATCTACTGCCATAGCGTTGAAATTCTTTTATGCAACTGCTTGTTAATCTAGACCATTGGCTGATTTCATGTTGCTTGCCTGCCATCTTCTTTAAAAAATTGTTACATTTTTGGTGGGTAGACAACTATTACTTGAAGCATCTCACTCATTATGTCCAACAGCTTGTTAGAGCCATTATCCCCAACAACCACAGAAAATTTACCTGCTGGTGGACTAGACCCAGAACGCTTTGATTGGTTAGAAGTTTGGTATCCTGTCCACTATGTTGCAGATTTAGATAAATCCCAGCTAACACGCTTCACCTTACTAGAGCGAGACTTAGTTTTATGGTGGGATAACAATGAACAAACTTGGCGGGCTTTTGAAGACCAATGTCCCCACCGTTTAGCGCCACTTTCCGAAGGCAGAATTAATGAAGATGGACGGCTAGAATGTCCTTATCATGGTTGGGCATTTTCGGGAACAGGCAAATGTGAAAGCATTCCCCAACAAGTACCAGGCGGAAAAGCCGAAACATCTCCCCGCGCCTGCGTAAAATCATTTCCAACCACAGTCAGACAAGGGTTATTGTTTGTTTATCCTGGTCAAGCTGAGAATGCTGCCAAAATACAGGTTCCCATCGTTGATGTTTTAGAAGAAGATACAGATGGCTGGGTTTGTCTGAATACCTTTCGAGACTTACCTTATGATGCTTTGACATTAATGGAAAATGTTCTCGATTCCAGCCACATTCCTTATACTCATCATCGCACCGTTGGCAACCGCGCTAATGTTGCGCCAGTCGAATTAGAAATTGTCGAGTCTGGTAAATGGGGCTTTAAAGGACTTTGGCAAGAAGGCCCCCGCAAAGGCACTTTAGGCAAACAAGATACTACCTTTATTGCGCCGGGGTTGATGTGGCATGATCTCACCTCCAAGCAATTTGGTAGAACATTAACAGTCGTTTACGCAACTCCCATCCGTAAAGGAGAATGTCGTTTATTTGCCCGTTTTCCCTTTAAGTTCTCATCAAAATTACCAGGATTATTTCTGAAACTCACGCCTCGCTGGTACTCTCATCTAGGGCAAAATGGCGTACTCGAAGATGACCAGATTTTCTTACATCACCAAGAACGTTATTTAGAACAAAAAGGTGGCACTGATAACTTTAGCAAAGCATTTTATTTACCAACTAAAGCGGATATTTTTGTATTTCAATTGCGTTCTTGGGTCAAGCAATATTGTGCAGAATCATTTCCAGGAAAAACCTTACCACCGCCACTATCCAAAGCAGCTTTATTAGATAGATACCATTCCCACACCAAACATTGCAGCAGTTGTCGAACTGCCCTAAAAAACCTCCAAAGGTTGCGTTTAGGAGTAGTGATAGCAACCGCATTAATTTGGAGTTTGTTGTCTTTATCAGTATTATTTCCCGGTGATATTTCTCATATCACGGTCATTATTGCCAACTTAGCTGTATTACTTGGTGGCGGAATTTGGTTTGGTTTAGGCAAGTTAGAAAAGCAATTTTATCAAGGGCGAGAAATTCCACCGCGAAATATGTAGCAAAACAAGGTAGGTTGGATGGAGCAACAGCGAAACCTAACAAGGTTTTGATAATGATTCTCGATCGCACTTTATTCTGCTATCTATTCCAATCCTGGCAAGGTTAGCTGAACTGCTGATGATTTTGAGGCGGCAGGGTAGTTACAACTAAATCACTGGGTCTGGAGGCTCAGTGCGATAGCTTAAGTGTTCAAGATGATATTCAACTGTATCACGCATATCGCGAACCGTGAATTCCATTTCAGAAACCGCTTCGCAACTGCATAGAATCACCGTGCCACAATTCTTTGTCTTTTCTAAAAGTTTCGGAAATTCCGTTTTCAGGTTTTGTACAATTTCTTGAGCTATCGTGCTGTATTCCTCCTTATCAGTGACATAAACAACGTATAGCCTGAGTTCATAGGGTTCTTCGGAAGGAAGTTCATGTTCGGGGTCATAGGACAGACGGAAAAACAATATTCCAGAAGAATTTTGCTTGCCTTTCTTATCAATGTGTTTAAGAAATTCACGAAGCCGATCAACAAGGCTGTTCGGTAGAGCATGGCGGCGATATCTAGCTGCCAACCAATTCTGAAGAATCTGCCGAGAACGAGGAGTAAGTCCATAAGATTCGTCAGGCTGCACTGCTTCAAGCGTATTTTTGTCTAATATGAATCTTTCTGGCGCGAGCAGCTTAAGGAAAACAGGGGTTTCACCATGTGTGTATTCCAGGTGTAGAGTGCGGGGGTTTTTCCCATGTGTATAATTTCCATCGCACTCCTCTAGAATACGAGCAAATATAAATTCTACAGTTGGCTCAACATCTAGATTGTCATTGGCGATATCGCAATCATGAGATATTGCTATAGCCAGATCAGCATCAGGTACGTCGCTCAAACCTACTGCCTGAAAGTCTTTCTGCGCCAGTACGCTACCCTGCCGCCAGGATGTGTTTCGAGACCAAGGCATTGCTCGCACTAACTCCTTTCATAGATAGACACAGGAAACTCACTCAATACATCATCGAGCGATCTCAGGTGTTTACCAGATCCCTTAGATTCACGCCGGGTCTGAGCTTCTCTATCAGCTATTGCCTTGAGAGTTGGTAAAAATGTTATTGGGTCTTCATCTGTCTTGAGTATGTCGAGCAAGGAACGCCCATTTAAAATTGGACGATGCACCAGTTTATCTAGACGGATGATGTTTGCGTGATTAAATTTGTCTGCGGCGCGAGATAACTGCTGAATACGTATTACAGCTTCTTCTTTTGGCTCTTGTCCTGCCAGCCAAGCATAGACAGTAGGACGAGTGACCCCAAGAACAGAAGCCAGATCAGACATATTTACAGAAAATACATCACGGATATTGGCAACATGAGCAGCAGGGGAGCGTGTATCAATATGCTTGGACTGAGAAGGTTCGATATGTATACGTGGATCATAGACCCATCTGTTTAACTCGGTAGCACTTTGAGCAGTCAAAATACCACCTGTGCCTGGCGTTAAAACTGGTGGATCAATTAACTTGATAGCTGGATGAAAATTATTGGTCTTTTTATCTTGAACAGGAGAGGAGGGATAAGGTTGTATTGTTATAGTCATAGTCTTAAGCCCACTTTTCTCTAGCGTATTCAGTCACCGAAACATTGAAAGCATTGGCGATGATGTCGTGCGCCTTCAAAAGCTGATCTTCAATTTCTTTAAGGTCAAAGCTGTCTCGTCTAACGACGAAATAATCAGTATCTAACACGGCATTTCGCCCATTAATCTCTGTGAATCGGGGTTTCAGCTTGAGCTGTAACAACATCAAGTCAGGTGACAAAGCTAATCCCCCATCCGTAATCAATGCTCTAGCAACCAAATTACCAGACCCGATAGTTGTGACCGTCTCAGTAAAGCTATGATTTAGACTACCTTGTAAGCTTGGAGAAAATCCAAGCAAAGATGGACTCAAGTATTGTTGGAGAGTATCATTATCCATCGGCACAACAGCGTCAAGATAACGAAGTCCAATCCTTTCAACATAAGCCAGTTCAACTATTTCATGTACCAAACTTAAGCCAGATATGGTTTTGTTCAAAAAATCTGCAAAGGTCTCGTATCTAGTAGTGTGAAAAACCAAGGCATTCGAGAGCAATACGTATCCTTCGGTACATTCAGTATTCGTGAAACTCCAGCGCCTATGTGGTATATGACGAACATCAGGTTGTGATTCGTCTAGTCGGCGAATTTCGAGTTCAACTTGATTTTCGTCGCGGAAGTCAGGGAACCCACTTCGGCGCAGGCGCTCCTGCAAATGGGCAACATAATCCGACATTTGGGTAATTGGGTTAAATTGAACCTGAGCCAATGTGTAGAACACGGGCGCAAGAGTCATTTTCGACGACGTTGCTGTCATATACCCCGCAAGGATTTCATGGTTCTACTTTACATCTCATTTTACACTTTTACGGACTGAAATTATATAAATAAAATTTTGGTTTAGCTTAACGGTTAAAAATTGAGGAAACGTCTCTACATGGTTTTGGGTTTGACTCCTTATTATTCCCAGCCTGCACAGAGATTTCCAGGAACAGGTTCAACTATTGGCCGTCTAGAGGGACAATAAAAGTCAAGACTTAGGAGTAGTAGCTCATGGTTAATTAATGCAAAACTCTCCGGATAGCTTTTCTTGCTCCCGTATGCTTACCCTTTTCATTCTGGGGTGACGTGGTTAACATGGGTTGAACATATTTTTAATGATTCAACTTTATGCCTAGAACACCGAATGAGTACGCTGTACACCTGTTGCTGGAAACTGGTCATCGTGAAGAAGTGCGGTTTCCAACTATTCAAGAATTTCAAAAATGGTATAGTGGCGAACTAGTACCCAAGTCTACCTCGAATGATTTTATCAGTGTACCGATCAAGAATATTCAGGGAGAGTATATGGTTGTCCGCCCATCTCGGATTGTGGCAATCCGGGTAGAACCACTGTTTAGTTCTAGTGTTGAAAGATTCGACTAAATCATGAGAAAAACCCTTGCTTTGGCTTCTTTGAGTCTAGGAATTGCCCTTGTTAACACAATTTGGCCAGCTGTTGCTCAAGTTCCGACGACGATACCATTACCTGTACCGTTACCTACACAGCCAAGCACTCCCCCTGAGTTCCAATTACCACTCGAACCTGTAGAAATTAGTGATACTTGTACTCCTGTATCTACTTGTTTGGGATGGGATGATCAAATTTTTGGTCGTCCAGGCAAAAGTGGCGATCGCAAAGCTCTTTTAGCGGCCATTGACAATAGTTTAGATTATTTGGCAAAAGATAAAGCGATCGCCGCCTATCAAGATTATCCGGTGCCAGGAATTACCCGCGATCGCGTGCGGCGCAGTTTACTGCGTTTCCGGCAATTAGTCACAACAGCCAAATCTGCCAGTCAACTCAGAACAGCCGTTCAGCGAGAGTTTGTGTTTTACAAGTCTGTTGGCAATGATGGCAAGGGTACTGTTAAATTTACTGCTTACTATGAGCCTATTTATCAGGCCAGTCGCGTTAGAACTTCTATATATAAGTATCCCCTTTATCGACTACCGCCAAATTTTGACCAATGGGCTAAACCTCATCCAAAACGCATTGAGTTGGAAGGCAAAGATGGTTTACTGGGAAATAAAAGCCAGTTGCGCGGTTTGGAATTGTTGTGGTTCCGCAATCGCTTAGACGCATACATGGTACATATCCAAGGTTCTGCCCAAATCAGGTTAACCAATGGCAAAACTACTTCTGTTGGTTACGCTGGCGGTACTGACTATCCTTGGACTAGCATCGGCAGAGAACTCGCCAAAGATGGCAAACTGCCCCTAGACGGCTTAACCATGCCACGCTTGATTAGTTTCTTCCAGCAAAATCCCTTAGAGTTAAATAATTATTTGCCTCGTTGGGAACGCTTTGTGTTCTTTAAAGAAGCTCCAGGGAGAAAAGCCACTGGTAGTATTAATGTGCCGGTGACAGCAGAACGTTCCATTGCGACTGATAAATCGCTGATGCCTCCTGGCGCACTAGCACTAATTAATGGTACATTCCCCTATCCTGCTGCTGGTGGCAAATTACAACCGCGTACTGTCAGCCGTTTTGTCTTAGACCAAGATACAGGCAGTGCGATTAAAAGCCCAGGCAGGGTAGATTACTTTATGGGAACTGGTAAACTAGCAGGCGATCGCGCTGGAATTACAGGTGGCAATGGTTCACTATATTATTTGCTACTCAAAAACTAGGGAGTAGGGAATTGGGAGTAGGGAATGGGGGAAGAAAAATTACTTACTCCCTACTCCCCACTCACAACTCCCCACCTAATATGGTGGATAACCAAAATCATCTTCATCAGCGTAAATATAGGAACTAGAAACACCAGCCATAACTGGTTTACTGGTTTCTGTTCTCACTGGTTCCTTACCAAATTCTTTGTATTCTTCAAAATACTTGCAAATAATTGCTGACTCAGGCGCATCAGAAGCAATCAAGTATTGTGTTAATGTTCCCACTGTTGGATGCTTGTAATCTACAGTCGAAGCAACCAACACAGTATTCGGCTCAATTCCTCTTTCTTCGCACTCAATTATCGGGCAGAATATCCCATGCGCGTGGAACAAAGGGCCTTTTGGTGTTAATGGTTGTTTACGATATACAGCATAAGCTTTTTCTAATTCGGCAACAAAACCACTCACCACTTTGCCTTGTTGAAACTCACAATAGGTTTTGCTGAAACTTGCTCCGGCTGCACCATTCAGGGTTAATTGTAGTGGCAAGTCATGTAAAAATTTCTTATCTTCACTGACTAAGAAAATTAAATAGCGCGTAAAAGTTTTAAACTTCAGTTTATCCGCTAAAAAAGCATCATAATTTTCTTTGAGCGTACCTAACTTCAGCCCTGTTTCCCGGTCTTTGACTGACAAAGGGCCTCGGCGCACTATCACCAAGCGCGGAGTAGTAGTCATAAAAACTGTTTCGACACCAGAGCTAAATTCATGCTCTACTTGCTGCCAATTTTCATCCGGCTGAAAACCCACAGCATTAGCATTATCTAACTTGATGGCGAGACCATAAGTTTGCATCCCATCAGTGCCATACCGAGGATTAATCATCTGACACCAAGGGATGACTTGAGAAGGCGGCGCATTAAATTTTTCGTCCTCAAAGTCGAACTTAGCAGATGCTTTCATCGTTTTAGGCTGTAGGTAAGTTTTACTATCCAAGTTAATTGTTATGCGCTGATGTGGGAATCGTATCTCCCATTTGTACCATCCAAATGGTACATTCTGCACATTATGAAGTAGATTTTAACAAGAGGGACTTGGGGCTAGAGATTATTATTTTTACTCAGAACTCAGCACTCAGTACTCAGCACTTTCAACCTAGACGCTAAAATAAACCCATCACTACCAGATGCAGTCATCTCCTCATGTCCCTTGCTAAAGAACTAGACGCTCCTCAAGCAACCCCAGAAGATGTTATCTTTCCTCCAGGTGATTTATACAGCGACGAACCTCCCTTGGAAACAGAACTGCATCTCCGGCAAATAATTTTACTTTTTAAATGCTTAGAGTGGTTGTGGCGAGACAGAAACGATTTCTACGCGGCTGGAAATCTAACTATTTACTACAGTTGGAATAAACGCAAAGATGAACACTTCCGGGGGCCAGATTTTTTTGTCGTGCTGGATACAGAGCGTCGCACTCGCAAAAGTTGGGTTGTTTGGGAAGAAGAAGGGAAATATCCTAACGTAATTTTAGAAATTCTTTCAGAATCAACGGCAAAAACCGATAAAGATTTAAAGAAAAAACTATACCAAAATACTTTCCGCACACCTGATTATTTTTGGTTCGACCCAGAAACTCAAGAATTTGCCGGATTTCATTTAGTTGATGGTCAATACCAAACCCTAGAACCCAATGCTCAAGGACATTTGTGGAGTCAGCAGTTGGGTTTATACTTGGGTATTCATGAAGGACTATTGCGATTTTTTACTCCAGTCGGTCTATTAGTTCCAACGCCAGAAGAAGCCGCCGAATTTGAATGTCAGCAAAAAGAACTAGCGCAAGCACGAGCCGAAAAGTTAGCAGCAAAACTGCGGGAATTAAATATTGACCCAGAAACAATTGATTAATCGGGAATAGGTGATAGGTTACAGGTGATAGTAAAGGTTACTGGGCGACTTGTACCGAGCGTTCGCGCAGCGTCTCCGTCAGGAGAAGTCGAGGTAAGTCGAAGTACACCCTTACACCCCTAATTTTGATTATTATGCGAACGATCGCCGAAATTAACGAGAAAATCAGCCGCCAGCGTGCAGTAGTTTTAACAGTTGAAGAAGTCAAAGCCAGAGTTGTAGAAGTTGGTGTCAGCAAAGTTGCCAAGGAAGTTGATGTGATTACCACCGGCACATTTGAGCCAATGGAGTCTAGTGGTGCGATTCTTAATCTCGGACACACTGACCCCCCGATTAAAATTCGCCGTTGTTGGATAGATGGCGTACCTGCATATACAGGTTTTGGGGCGGTAGATTTATACTTGGGTGCTAGTTGTGCCGTGGAGACGATGGACGGTGAGGAAATCCGCGAACGTGGCGGTGGTCATGTGATTGAAGATTTGATTGCCGGGAAACAAGTACAAGTCAGGGCGCAAGGACAAGTTACAGATTGTTATCCACGGGCAACATTTGAAACTACCATTACCCGTGACACTATCAATCAATTTTATTTATTTAATCCGCGTAACCTTTATCAAAATTTTATCGTGGGTGTGAATGGTGGCGATCGCCCACTTTTTACTTATCTCGGCCCTTTACAACCTCATCTTGGTAACGCCGTCTACTCTAACCCTGGGGCAATTTCTCCCCTATTTAACGACCCCGATTTGCAACTCATTGGCATTGGGACACGGATTTTCTTAGGTGGCGGTATCGGCTATATCGCTTGGGAAGGAACGCAACACTTCCCCTTACAAAAGCGGTTAGCTAATCGTACACCCATTGGCCCGGCTGCTACCTTAGCCTTAATTGGTGATGCTAAACAAATGTCAGCCAGTTGGGTACGTGGTTGCTACTTTAAAAGTTATGGCCCTTCGTTGATGTTGGGTGTGGGGATACCATTCCCCGTATTAAACGAAACTGTCGTTGAACACTGTGCAGTGCAGGATAAAGATTTAGTCGCGCCCATCGTCGATTTTTCCATTCCCCGGCGCGTGCGTCCGACCTTTGGGTTGGTGAGTTACGCCCAACTGAAATCCGGGCGACTCACCATTGAAAATAAAACTGTGCGTGCTGCACCTTTAGCTAGTATGTCCTTATCTCGGCAAGTCGCCCTAGAGTTAAAACAATGGATTGCAGCTGGCACTTTTACCCTCACAGAACCAGTCGCCCCCATTCCAATGGAGCGATCATTTTTGCCCCAAGATCGTTGGACAGATTTTTAGTTTTGAGTGCTGAGTGCTGAGTGCTGAGTGCTGAGTACTAAGAGTCAGTAATTCAGCTTTATTTAGTACCGCAGGCACTCTCTTAACTCAGCACTCAGCACTTTCAACTCAGCACTACTCTTGCGGTGGCTTTTGTTTTTTAATGGGCTTAGGAACTGGAGCAGATGATTTTGGCAGAGGTTTGGACACTGCTGAGGCTTCACCGCCGCCGATCTTTTTGACTGGACGTGGGCTGGAACTGTCTCCAGGGCTACGTCTGGGCGGGAATGGTCGGCGACCACCGCCACCACCGCCACCACCACGGAAACCACCAGGGCCACCTCTTTGGGGTGGTCGGCGTTTTTTGGGTAAATCCGCGATCGCTTCTGCTGTTTCTATGGCTAATAAGTCACCATCTCGTTTGACTTGGAAATCCCAAAACTTGCCCACAGCTTTAGTCGCTAGGACACCTTTGAGTTTTAATTTAAAGTATTTGGGTTTTTCATCTTGTTTGCGAGCAGCCTGCTTAATTTTGACAACTAAATTTTTGTCATCAAAAGATTGGTAAACTACTTCGCCACGCACAGAAAAACCACCATCGGGAATATCTGATGAAGCTTTAATGTCGCTTTTATCTGTTACAGCAGCATCGGCTTGAGGCAATTCATCATCGGCCGAATCTTGTGCTTGCTGTTTGGCTAAATTTTCGGGTTCCCATACACCCACAATTTGCAGATGTAAGGCATCGGTTTCTTGCTTAGTACGGGGATAAACTACCCAGAGGTGATTTTTTTCTAAATCAAGGTGATTCTTGACTAAGCTCATAATTCGACCGAGGAGAACAGCTTGGATTTCCACACCATCCGCAGTCAGGAGCGTACCTTGAGTAAACTGTTCACTGCTTGCAATGTAGCGACCCCGGACTAATCCGATCGCTCTGTACTGCATTGGTTCGCTGGGTGGTGGAATTGGTTGCTGTCGATTGGCTAAATGAGCATCGTTGACAATCTCACTAGGATCAGTAGACGAATTTTCCGATTCAGAAACAGTAGCTACTACTGTTGTGACATCAAGAGCCGTATCTGTTTCGGTTTCAGGTTGATTGGACTCAGGCAAATTAGAAGATTCAGGCGAAGGCATCAGGTCGGAATTCATAAAAACTCCTTGCGGCGGAGACACATCCCATTGTGGGATTTTACTAAAGCAACTGGAAAGCGCGTTTGTGCGGCTGATGAAAGTATATTGTGTTCCACCAAGACACACGACAACGCCAAATACAATTCCAAAAACGCTAAATTTACATTTATACTCTAAATGTTTAATCTAGCGTCTAGACACTAGTTTCGGAAGCATATCATAGGTAAAACTCTGACGGCTCCCCCTAAAGTCATCAATTACTTTAGCAGTGTAAATAGTTATTTGTTATAAAATTCACAGACAATTGGCGGTATTCCGCAAAGTTTTGGAAATTTTCACTTTCCAATTTGTGTCAATGATAATGTCATTAGAGTTCTGGAGAATTACAAAACTGTGTCTGAAGCGCGTAATCGTTGGATAGTCCGGGTTATCTTGGCATTAGCAGTTCTGATGTTTGTGGGTGTATCTATAGTTCCTATTATTAGCGCATTCAATAGCCCGACATCGACAAACCAGAATGCTGCAAATCCTACAGGTAACTTAGCTTCCTCTGACCAAAAAACAAAATTGCAAGATGAAGTACGGGGTTATGAACTAGTTTTACAACGGGAACCTGAAAATCAAACTGCCCTGAAAGGTTTATTACAAGCACGTTTACAACTTTTAAGCTTGAATCAAGGTGATGTTCAAGGAGTAATTGCCCCTTTAGAAAAACTAGCTAAACTCAATCCTGAAAGATCAGAATATGGAGTCCTCCTCGCTCAAGCCAAACAGCAAATTGGCGATAAAGAAGGAGCCGCCCAAGCATATCGCACAATTTTGGATACTAAACCAGGCGATTTAAAAGCTTTACAAGGTATGGTAGCACTGCTCTTAGACCAAAAACGCCCGGAAGCTGCGATCGGTCTATTACAAGAAACTTTAAATAATGCTACCCAAGCTAATACCATTCAGCCCGGAAGTGTGAATGTAGTTGCTGTGCAAGTGCTACTAGGCAATGTCTATGCAGCCCAAAAACGCTTTCCTCAAGCGATGAATGTCTATGACCAAGCGATTAAAAAAGATCCCAAGGATTTTCGCCCTGTCTTAGCTAAAGCCATGCTGTTGAAGGAACAAGGCAAAACTACTGAAGCTAAACCTTTGTTTAGTAATGCAGCCAGTTTAGCGCCTGCTCAATACCGAGACGAAATTAACAAAGCTGCAACCGCTTCCCCAACTCCTCCGCCTGCTGCATCTGCCCCACCTGCACCTGCAAGTACTCCCAAACCTTAAAATATTGGGTGGTTTAAGATAACTGTAAAAAATAAATGTTTTGGGGTTTCTCTAGCAGGAACCCCTAATAAATGCAAAAATTCCAATCAGGAGAAATAAGTGGTACGCCCACCCATTCACCCAGGAGAAATTCTTGGGGATGAAATCACAGAACTTGGTATGACCGCAAGTGATTTAGGGGAGCATCCCACTTTTTTGTATGTCATTGCGAACGCAACGAAGTGAAGTGAAGCAATCGCAAAGTCTCGCACTAAGAACAAAACCATGCGATTGCTTCGTCGTCCCTCCTCTCTGCGAGACGCTACGCGAACGCAATGACTTTTATTCTTTAGTTGCTAAATAAAAACTGGGATGCACCCGTGATTTAGCTCGTGTTCTCCATGTTCCTAAAAACCGGATTACCGAAATCATCAACGGAAAAAGAGGGATAACAGCTGATACAGCTTTACGATTAGGTCAATATTTTGGAACTGGTGGAGAATTTTGGCTAAATCTTCAGAAGAACTATGAGTTGAGGTTAGCTGAACAAACTGTAGGCTAGGAAATTCAAGAAAATATAGCAATCCTAAAATTCAAGAAAATATAGCAATTCTAAATGATATACCAACATCTCTCTACCTTGTCTCCTTTATCTACCTTGTCTACCTTGTCTCTTTTGTTCATTTCTCAAATAGGACTGCTATATGAATATTAAGAATTACCGCGCTTGTTAATTCAACGCTATCAAGTGCGATTGATTATTTTTTCTCCAGATGAGGAGGCGATTATCAAATGGCAAAAGTAGAACAATATCGACAACTTATTCAAGAGCTTTTACAAGCTTATAGCGAAATTAAAGCTAGTAATGAAGAAGTAGACGCTGAAGTTATTTTTGATCAAGAGCGCGATCGCTATCAACTAGTTCATGTCGGCTGGTCTAATAAACGGCGTGTATATGGTTGTGTTTTACACTTAGATATTAAAAACGAAAAAATCTGGATTCAGCACGACGGTACTGAAGGTGGTATTGCTGATGAACTGACTAGCCGAGGTGTGCCTAAACAAGATATTGTCTTGGCTTTTCATTCTCCTTTTAAACGACAATTTACCGAGTTTGCAGTCGGCTAATACCATTTTGAATTGTGAAAGAACTTATTAGTCAGCCTTTCTGCACTCCATCTGTAGATAATTATTTTCCAAATGGTTATTACAAATGACGAAGGACAAATGACAAATGACAACCTTAATTCACCGTCCCTAAATTACTAAAAATTTCAATTAAATTACCATCGGGGTCACGAAAATGAGCAGTGCGGAGTCCCCAAGCTGGACGGTCTAAAGGTTGGGTGACAATTACAACGTTGCGTTCTTTGAGTTTTTCGTATACTTCATCAACGTTATCAACGGCAAAAATCAAAGCCATTTTATTATGACAATCTGAGGCTGAAGGTAAATAAGCACTGGGAATTGCTTCAGCCATGAAATCTTTTCTAAATAAGGCTAACTTGAGGTTATCTCCAGTGTGTAACTCAGCATAGCCACTATTTTCATCCCCCCAATCAATCCAAAAGCCTAATACGTCACGGTAGAAGAAGAAACAATCTTTATAGTTGTTTACTAACAGCCTGATATGTGTTAACTGAAGCATGATAAATAAGATGTCTATTAGTGAATATATAGCCGTAGTCACTGAGGTTAGCACAGTATTAATTTCTTAAGACCTTGAATTTAACTGGTTAATACTCAGCACTCAGCACTTTGCTTGACTAACTGTGTATTCTCGGCTCTGGATGCAAGTTTACCAGGATATCGCTTTCAACAATTGCTAACTCATCAAGTCTTTGCTGAACGATTTCACGCTCAAAGTAAGTATCTGCTAAAACCCAGTATGTACCAAAGTGTCTGGCTTCTGATGCCATTAAGCCTTTATAAAATTTCGCTAATTCTGGTTCAGGACAATGTGTGGCTAACAGTCCTAGTCTTTCGTGACTGCGGGCTTCTATTAAGCCGGTGACGAGTAAGGAATCTAAAAAACGGTCTGGTTCGTTGGGACGGACTGCGGCTTTTAAACCTGCACCATAAGGAGGCGGCGATAAGGGTGCAAGGGGAATGTTGCGACGTTCTAGCCACTGGTTGACGAGTTCAAAGTGTTCTAATTCTTCACGGGCGATCGCAGTTAATTCCCTGACCATTTTAGTATTAGAAGGATAGCGAAACATAAAATTTAACGCCACCCCGGCGGCTTTGCGTTCGCAGTGGGAATGGTCAAGCAAAATAATATCTAAATTTGCGATCGCTTGTTCGACCCAAGCATCAGAGGTGGGTTGCTTGAGGGTGTTGATAGTCGGTAATCCAGAAGTAAGCACAGGCTAAAACAATAAAAATGGCAATCCTGCTGAGTATCCCAGCAACTCGATTTTGACATACTCCCCGGCGTGAAAGCACGGGGATTCTAGGCTCAAACAGCGATTGCAGGCGTAGCCCGACTTACATCACCTAACCCGATGGTTCATGCCCCAACCATTTCAATCACTTGAGATGCGTTCTCATCCCTTGCGTTCACGGATTGGCAAGATGGGCAACGCCATTCTCTCATAGATAAATCCAAATCTTCTAGAACATGGCCACAACTAGCACAAGTCTTACTGGATGGATACCACTGGTCGATAAACACAACCAATTTATTTTTCTTCTTAGCAACCCATTCCAGGATTTGTAGAAACTCGCCAAACGCCAGATCCGAGATTTTCCTACCCCAAAGACGTTGCATTCCCTTGAGAATCAAATATGTAGGCGAAGAATAACAAATTTCTATTGAATCTTGACAAAATTTTAAGTAAATCACCAAAGCATAGTAATTTTCCTATGTTGTTACAGAAACATTGTGGTTGAAGTTTATCAATCCTACTTTCCTAGGAGAAATTATCTATATGCTTTGGTGCTTTTTTAGCGGATATTTCCGCCATAAGGGTAAAAGTAAAGGGCTTATAAAGAATATAATAGCCCTTTAGAAATTACTGTATCAGCCCGCACAATTTTTCGAGATTACTGAATAAATTTTGTCTAGCGATCCCCATGTCAAGAAAATTGTATATTTTCACCAACTTTGCCTGATTAATTATCGTGAATTCTTTGTATCGATTCATAACTAAATACAAAATTTTACCAAGCAATTGGTTGGCGATCGCGGAAAAATCCTCCATTAGAACCATCATCTGGAAGGGTTGCCAGCCATACGATTGTGTCAACGCCTTGTTCTGGTGTACGTGGTGCATTTGCGCCACCCATATCAGTTTTTACCCAACCAGGATAAACAGAATTAACTAATATATTTGTGCCAGTTAATTCACTAGCAAAAATTCGGGTGACGGCATTTAAAGCTGTTTTAAAAATACGGTATCCAGGGAAACCTCCCTCCATATCTGTTAACTGTCCCATCCCTGAAGAAACATTCACTATTCGTCCATAATTATGTTCTTTCATTAAGGTAATTAATGCTTGAGTAACACGCACTACACCAAAAACATTTGTATCAATTGTTGTGTTAGAGCAATTGATAGTGTAGCGATCGCTGATATGATGATGACACGGTTAGCGATACCTCCGATAAGCTTCCCTAACGCCTGTCTTTCTGTTTGTAAAATATATAAAAGCAAAAAGTAATTCTTTGTATACTAAACATTATTCATAATCAAAAAATCAATTACCAAATTCTTCCCAAATTCAAAACAAAACCATTTAAAATATCTTCCCCTGATACTGTAACAGGAGATTCCAAAAGCTCAAATTCCTTACCTTGTCTATAAATTTCTACCTGACGAGATTTACGATTAATTAATAAACCTAACCGCACACCATTGTCTATATATTCCCTCATCTTTTCCTGTGCAACCTTCAAACTATCACTTGGGGAAAGTAACTCAATTACAAAATCAGGACAAATAGGAGGGAACTTTTCTTTTTCTACATCTGTTAAAGTATTCCATCTTGACAACTTTATCCAAGCAGCATCAGGAGAACGGTCTGCACTATTAGGTAATTTAAAACAAGTAGAAGAATCAAAAGCTATGCCAGTACCATCAGCATCAGTCCAATTCATTACTTGTTGAGTAATTCTCGCATTTTTATTACCGGTTTCTCCTCCCGTAGGCGGCATAATAATTAATTCTCCAGTTGCGCTGCGTTCAAATTTCAAGTCCTTATTTGCTTGACATAGATTAAAAAATTGCTCATCTGTCAGTTCCAATACTGGTTTGAGATTGACTGTAAAAGCATTCATAGCAATATTCCAGATTAAATATTAAAGCAGCAATTATATTCGCCTTAGATACTATTCTATATTCCATTACCCCGTTGGCAACAAGCGATCGCACCTCTCCACAATCCTAAATGCGATCGCTCGTCTTCAACAGAGTAAAATACACTTTATTTTCAGTATTCAATTCTCCAGCCTACGAATGCGAATTGCTGTTGGTGAAATAACAGTAAAAGCTCCCAGTAATTCAGAGTGGTGTTGATTAATAGCATTGGCAATAATCTCTGATTTGCTGATTGTAGATAACCCTGCTAATCGAGTTAAGATAACACCTGATGCAATACGACGTAAGCGGAAAACTAACTCACCAAAATCTTTGTCTGATGTTAATAATATTGCTTCTTCTTGGTTAGCCAAATCCAGCACTACATCATCTGAAATTCCTGGCTCCATTTCAGCAACGTACCACACTAAATGGCCATCTTGACGCAAACGCTCAACAATCGGCCAATCTAAATTCTCGTCTGCTAGAAACTTCAAGAAACGTTCTCAACAATCGGATAAATCACATCATATCGTAAAGCCTCAGCCGCAAATGCCAAAGCTGCTTGAATTGCTTCGCGTGTTAGTCGCGGATGTGATTCTAATATTTGTTCTGGGGTTTCACCAGCAGCTAATTTTTCTAGAATTAACTCAACAGTGATGCGCGTACCTGCAATTACAGGTTTACCCATCATTACTTTTGGGTCGGATACAACTATTTGTTTAAGCGGTTTTTGCATTGTATTGGCTCATCGCTTGCTTTCTATATCATGCCATTAATAACTTACGATACTTAATGTAAGCTAATGCTTGTATGGCTAAATGCGTGATACCTATCGTAAGATACACAACATATACTAACGCATTGAGTAATTACAATAATAAACCAGATATCAAATACTGTTTTTAGATAAAATATACTGTTTGTGCAATTGAGTGTATCTTCTCTACTATGTCTAACAGCGAGCGCACTCTACATTCCCAAAAGCGATAGCCTGTTTGTCAAAATGAGCGATCGCACTCCACATTACCAAATGCGATCGCCTGATTAAAATATTCAATCTTCAGTTTTGAGATATTGCCATAAATAATGGTATTTTGTATTACAGTCCTAACCAACCTTTTAAGGATTGCTCTAACCATTCAGCATCAGCATCAGCTAACTTACCGATTACTTTTACAACCAAGCTTCTATGGACTGTATATAATCCTCTTTTAACTGCTGTTGCTACATTTAGTCCTGCGGCTTTCCATTCAGACAACACAAACTCGCCTTCTAATAATGCTTCAGTTTTGCTTGTCAAAGGCGTAATAAAAATATCTTGAGAAATGTGTTGCGTACTGACTACAATAGCAGGTCTAACTTTTGAAGTTGACAAATCTGAAAAGGGATACTGAACTAAAATGATGTCATTTTTAGAGTAGTTGAGCATAGACATCATCCTCAGTATTATCCCAAACTGCATCTAATGATTTTTGACTAGCTTGAAGCCAAAATTCATTTTCATCATCAGGAAGCAACGTCACTAGAACTTTTGTTCCTTCTGGTAATTCCGCAGACTCTAGCAGCTCTATTTTTCCTTGTCTGACAGTAGCCCAAAGTGTTTTTAGCATAGCCTTATTTCTAATATATAGTTGCTGATTCTATGATGATACGGTAAGCGATCGCCTGTTTGTCATGATGAGCGATACCTACGGTAAGCTTCTCTACGAGACGCTGCGCGAACGCTAACGCCTGTTTTTCCAGATGAGCGATCGCACATCTCAACCTTCTCAAAGCGATCACCTTTTTTTCAAGATGAGCGCATTCTACACAATATTAATGCGATCGGACTATCTATTTATGAATTTGGTTCATTATCTTTAATAATTCCTGCTGTTTTAAGACAATCAACAATTATTGTAAATATTTTACAAGCAGGTAAAACTAATTCTAAATCCTCTGGATATAACTGCTGAAATAATTCAATTGACTCTCTAATAATATTGTAAAAAATAATAAGATGTATTTCATAAAGATTCTTAGCGATATTTCCGTTAAAAATAGGTGTAATCGAGGCTGCACTGAAAGTATCTCTATTAACTGAATGTAAAACAGATAGAATATCTGGTTGAGATATATGACCTATTTGATTCATATCACCATAATGTAGCTTAAATGTAGGAGGCGCATATTTAACATTTGGAGTCTGACCATCTTTATCAACTCCTTTTTTAATCTCATTAATACGAGTAATTATTTCAATTTCTTGCTTTATAGCCACAGATGCTTTAACGTATTGTCCTTCTGAAATCATTTTTTCAGTATATAATTCCCCTTGGTAAAATATACTTATAAGTTGTAATATTTTTCCTAATTGTTCATTTGTATTTCCAGGACTACCTGCTTTATAAACTAGTAAATCTGTCATTGTTGTAATCATTAATAAACGAGTTTCTATTAGAATTTTTCCATATTGCTGCTCTGATTTTAATCTAATTGATTTAGATATTTTTATCCAATCATTGGTAATTTGTTGACCAAAAGATATAGAATTTTGCTTCAAAGAGTTAGTATCTTCAAGATTTTTTATGATTTTATTAATTTTTTTCAATCTCTTTTGATGAGCTACTTTTTTACTAAAGCCTTTGAACGCCATAAATAATATCTCTAATAGGTTTTTATATTATAATTAAAATATTTAAAGGGATACGGCAAGCAGTATCCCCAAAACTTTATGCTATTTATACAAATTGAAAGTTTTTACTCAATCCCTTCAATGCGGTCTTCAACTTCTTGGTACAACTCGCGGAGGCAGTCTAAATTCTCCTCGATAGTTTCCCAATAACCGCGCCCATTCACTTCCAAAAATGTTGATACCATCTTGCGGAAAGAATGGGGTTGAGTTTCATCAAGCTTTTCTGCATTTCTGCATTTTATTCTAAACCAGAGCTATAACTTGCTCATATTCTTCCTGATGGTTTTGCAAAGCATCCCAAATATCAACTTTTTGCTGAAGATTGAGCCAAAGTCTTGGCCCGTTTCCTAAAGCTTTACCAAGACGGATTGCTATATCTACCGTAATTGCTCTTTGACCATTAATAATTTCATTAACTATTTGATTAGATACTCCTAAAATTTCTGCAAATTTCGTGCTATCAATATCTAAATCATCTAGAATATCTGCAATTACTTCACCAGGATGTATTGGTCTTACTAATCTATCTTGAGTAATATCTTGCCAGTTATTCATAATCAATGTCCGACTATTTAATATACTACTAACATTCTAGATTAGTGATAATCTTCAAGATTTACATCATAAGCATCACCATCTTCAAAGCTAAAAGTTATACGCCAGTTTTTCGATACCTTAACTGCCCAAGTTCCTTTCCTATCTCCTTTTAATTCGTGCAAGTCATAACCTGGTAATCTAATATCTTCCACGATTAAGGCTGCATCTATAACTTCCAGTCTAATTCTAATTTTCTTTTCTAAGTTTGCTGGAACTCCTTTATTAGAATTTTCTCTGAATAGATTTTCTAAAGCTTTACTTTTAAACGTTTGAATCATCGATTTGCTGATTTTATCTTAGCAATTTAAATCATTCATAGCGATGTCTTAGATTTAAAAATAATGGCAGGCAATACGCCTGCCATTGAATGCTATTCTATACCCTCAATTCGGTCTTCGACTTCTTGGTACAACTCGCGGAGGCGGTCTAAATTCTCCTCGCTAGTTTCCCAATAACCGCGACCATTTACTTCTAACAAGGTGGATACCATCTTGCGGAAAGAATGGGGGTTGAGGTTCATCAACCGTTTCTGCATTTCTTCATCTTTGATGAAGGTTTCGTTGGTGTCCTCATAAATCCAGTTGTCCACTGCGCCGGCGGTTGCACTCCAACCCATTGTATTAACCAACCGCTTGGAGAGTTCGCGGACACCTTCGTAACCGTGAGATAGCATACCTTCATACCACTTGGGATTTAATAATTTGGTACGGGCATCTAAGCGCACGGTTTCGGATAATGTGCGGACTTGGGCGTTGGCTGTGGTGGTGTCTGCAATGTAAGATGCTGGTGTTTTGCCATCACCACGCAGACTTGAGACAACCTTGGTAGGGTCAGAGTCGAAGTAATGGGAAACGTCCGTTAAACTAATCTCGGAGGAATCCAGGTTTTGGAATGTCGCCTCAGCAGTTTTGAGGGTGCTTTCAAAAATCTTCCGAGATTGTTCCATCATACCGGGGTTGTCGGCACTGAAGGCGAAGGATTTACGGGTGAGGTACATTTCTTGTAACTCGGCTTCGCTATCCCAGGTGCTGTTTTCTACTGCCAAGTTGATATTTGACGAGTAAGAACCGGAAGCGTTAGAGAAAACGCGGGTGGCTGCTTGTCTGAGGTTAATTCCCAATTCCTCAGCTTGCTGCATAGCGTGTTTGCGGACGAAGTTCATTTCTAAGGGTTCATCTGCTTCCGCAGCCATTTTCACCCCTTGATCTAGCAGGTTCATCTGGTTGATGAACAAGTCGCGGAATACTCCAGAACAGTTAATTACAACATCAATTCTGGGTCTTCCCAATTCTTCTAGGGGAATTAACTCCAACTTGTTCACCCGTCCCAAAGCATCGGGAACCGGACGTACACCCACCATCCACATGATTTGCGCTAGAGATTCACCGTAAGTTTTGATGTTATCGGTTCCCCAAAGAACACAGGCAATGGTTTCTGGCCAGTTACCGTTGTTTTCGGCTTTATTTCTTGCCAAAAGTCTATCAACAACGATTTTAGCTGATTGGACAGCCGCAGCCGTGGGAATTGATTGGGGATCAAGGGCGTGGATGTTCTTACCTGTGGGTAATACATCAGGGTTGCGGATGGGGTCGCCACCAGGGCCGGGAAGAATGTATTCGCCTTCTAAGCCTTTGAGTAATGCGCCGAGTTCGTTGTCTGCACAAACTTGTTGTAAGCAGAATTCTAAATACTCGAACAGGGGTTTTAAGGCGGAAGCATCAACTTTGGGATAACCAGCTTTGTGTAATGCTTCTACCCAAGGTTCTTTTTTGCCCATGTTGAAAAAGTTCAACTTGGAAACTAAAGAAACTCTGCCTTCTGCGTCGGTTTGTTCTTGTACTAAAGCGCGGACGGCGGCGCGAGTTGCTAGGGTGATGTCTTGCAGTAATTGGACATCTTCTAATACGCCTCTGTCGCTATTTTGGTAAATTTCGTCAATATCGCGCCCAATACTGCTGGCAATAATCCGGGGTAGGCTGAGGATTTCTTCTTCCTGACGGTCTAAGCTGGCAATATTTACCAGAGTGGCGATCGCTTCCTCGGCACTTGGGGGTTTACCAATGACGTGCAAACCACAAGGTAACAAACGAGATTCGATTTCCATTAACTTGCGGTAGACGCTGCCGACAATATTATCCCTTTCTTCGGGGGTCATGTCTTTGGCATCGGTTTCGGGCAAGTTAATATCTTTATCTAGGTTGACGATCCGGCATTTATCCATGATCGTGTTGACGATGGGGATACCGCGACCGCTATCTTTTAAGGTTTGGTAGGAAGCAATTAACTCGCTGAGTTCCTTCAAACCTTTATACAAACCAGCGTTTTCTGCGGGTGGTGTGAGGTAAGAAATTGTTTCGGCGTAACTGCGGCGTTTGGCAATTGTCGCTTCGCTGGGGTTGTTGGCGGCGTAGTAGTAGAGGTTGGGAATTGTACCGATTAAGTTGTCGGGGTAACATTCGCCCGACATCCCCATTTGTTTACCGGGCATAAATTCCAAAGAACCGTGAGTACCGAAGTGCAGTACAGCATCCGCGCCCCAAACTCTTTCCAGGTAGGTGTAGTAAGCCGCAAAGCCGTGGTGAGGGCTGGCGGAACGGGAGAACAATAACCGCATCGGGTCGCCTTCATAACCGAAGGTAGGTTGAACACCAATGAAGACGTTACCGAATTGCTTACCGTAAATTAACAAGTTTTGTCCGTCACTGTTGAGGTTTCCTGGTGGTGGCCCCCAGTTTTCTTCTAGGCGTTGGGAATAAGGTGTCAGTTCTTCGTATTCGGGGACTGACATTTTGTAAGCAATGTTGAGTTCGGGGCTGGCGTACTGTGCTTGTGCGTCGTGGATGACTTGTTCCATCAACTCTTTCGCGTTTTCTGGTAAGTCCTGCACGTCGTAGCCGTTGTTTTTGAGTGCGTGCATCACCTCGTAAATTGAGCCGAATACATCGAGGTATGCGGCTGTACCGACGTTGCCTTTGTCGGGGGGGAAACTGAAAACGGTGATGGCAACTTTTTTGTTGAGTTTGGGTTTGCGACGCAGGTTAGCCCATTTCAAAGCCCGTTGTGCGACTGCGGCGATACGGTCTTGGAGTGCGATCGCCTTTCCTGTTGCCCCATCTCTACCCGATAATATAATCGGTTCAATTGCTCCATCTAATTCAGGAATCGCAATTTGCAATGCTACTTGAATCGGATGTAAGCCTAAATCGCTATCTAACCACTCTTCCGTAGTTTGGAATACTAAAGGCAAAGCCACCATGTAAGGGCGATTCAGGCGTTTGAGTGAGTCAATTGCTTTGGGGTGGTCTTGTCTAGCGGGGCCGCCTACCAACGCAAAACCTGTTAAAGATATTACCGCATCAACTAACGGGGTTTTAGTTGTGGGTTCGTAGAAGTAAGCATCCACAGGTTTGGAGAAATCCAAACCACCAGCAAACACAGGTACTACCCTTGCGCCTAATGCTTCTAACTCCTGAACCATCGCCACGTAATGGGCATCATCGCCTGTGACTAGGTGAGTGCGTTGTAATACTAACCCGACACAGGGTGCTAAAGGATCTTTTAAATCTTGGGGGATATCCCGGCGGGCGCTGTACCAGTTGAGATATTCTCGAACATCCTCATACATGGTTGTGGCTAAAGGATGCCAAATTCCCATGTCGGGATAAACTACTGGTGCTTGATATTCTAAAGATGCAGCTTTTTGTTTTTCGACATCTTTTAATACATATTTATCAGCCAGCATCAGCAAGAAGTTTTCCAGGTTTTCTGGAGAACCACCCAGCCAATACTGGAAACTCAGCATAAAATTGCGTGCGTCCTGTGCTTTATCTATCGGTAAGAACTTCAGGACTTGGGGCAGTGTCCGCAATAGTTTCAGCATTCCATCTTGGAATCCTGCACCGGATTTTTCTTTGCGTTTCTTCATGAATTGTGCGATCGCACTCTTCGATTGACCCAACTGTGCCAAGGAAAAACTGCCCATTTTATTTAGGCGCATTACCTCTGGCATCGAGGGAAACACAACAGCAACGTCTAGATTATCGCGGTGTGGTTCTACTGCTGCTACTACTTTCTGTGCTAAGTCTTCGATAAAAATCAGAGAGGCAATAAAAATATTGGCACTTTGTATATCGCGCTGGAACTCTTCGTAATTTTCAGGATCTCTGAGTTCCTCAATCAAGTACCCACTGATTTCAATCGCAAGGTCAGGATTGTTGGCGTTAATTGTACGAACCGCTTGCGACAATGCACTCTGGTACTGGGACTCAAGCACGACATAGACCACCTTAATGAAGTTACGTCCGCCCAGGTTATCAGGCGCAATGTGTCTAATGGTGGACTTGACGTGGGTGAACATGCTTCCTCTGCTCCTTTGATGCGTGTTCTCGACTGGAATTTCTTTGTGGCTAAGTTGCCCACAAAGTTTAACGATTTTTTTCGGCAATAAGAGTTTTTTATCAGAAAAACCTTACCAAATGGGCATTTTGTCGCTTAACTGACATAAATCGATATAAAAATCGCAAACTTTGTTAACAAACATTAATAGATAATAAAAGCAAATGCTCACTTAATGTAACAAAAACTTAATAATTTTCGATATATTCTGGCAAATTTGTACTTTTGAGGCGTGATATAGCCAAATATATAAATATGTAATTTTGTCAAGTATTATCTGGGAAGTTTAGGCGATGAGAATGAAGGGGTCAGGATTCGCGTAGTGTTTCCCCATATATTCATAGTAGTACCAAATCAAGAGCGATCGCCTGACTAAAACAACTAAGCATAAAACAGGTACGCGGTATGAAATTTTTACATACCTACCTGTTCTCTTTTGTGAATGAAATCGCAAAGTTTATTTAGCCAATATGGCTTCACTATTTAAAGTATTCAGAATCACATCATGAAATTGAGTTGTTGAACCAGAATTTGGTTCACTCAAATACTCCCTCTACGGACGATTACCAGAAGGATACTGATGCCCCAAAACGGGATGGGGTGTGTAAGGTTCTTCTAATAATTTGCGCTCTTCATCAGAAAGTTCTAAATCAACAGCTTCAACAGCCTCTTTCAGATGTTCTATTTTACTAGCACCAATGATGGGAGATGTTACACCTGGTTGATGCAATAGCCAAGCTAGGGCAATTTGTGTAGGTTTAACACCGCGTTTTTCTGCTAATTCAACTACGCGATCTACTACTTGGAAATCTGAATCTTGATAGTAAAGATTATGAGCGAATTCATCAGTTTTGGCACGTAGTGTTTGCCCATAGTCTGATTTACTGCGATTTCCGGCTAAAAATCCTCGCGCCAAAGGACTCCAAGGAATAATCCCAATTCCTTGATCGATTGCTAAAGGTATTACCTCTCTTTCCTCTTCTCGATAAATTAGATTGTAATGATTTTGAATGGAGACAAAACGAGTCCAGCCGTGAATATCTGCTGTGTACAGGGCTTTTGACAGTTGCCATGCAAAGACACTAGAAATTCCCAAATAACGTACTTTACCCGCTTTGACAATATCATGTAGTGCTTCTAGGGTCTCTTCAATTGGTGTTTCATAATCCCAACGGTGAATCTGGTATAAGTCTACATAATCTGTCTGTAAGCGCCGCAAAGAAGCATCAATGCTATCAAAAATATGTTTGCGAGATAATCCTCGGTCATTTGGCCCATCACCGACTTTACCATGTACTTTAGTCGCAATCACAACCTGATCTCGTTGAGCAAAGTCTTTCAATGCTCGCCCGACAATTTCTTCACTAGCACCCAATGAATAAACGTCTGCGGTGTCAAAGAAGTTGATTCCCAAATCCAAAGCCAGTTTGATGAATGGACGACTTTCTTCTTCTTCTAACACCCATTCGCGCAATTTCCGAGAGCCATAAGTCATCGTACCTAAAGTAATCCGCGATACTTTTAGTCCAGTTTTGCCCAGATTTACATATTTGGTCATAATGTCTGCTCTACTTTTTGTTGAGATGCTTAAGAACGTTGTGTGCGATCTTGCTATAGCTGTTTTAAAAGGATTTATCTGAAGAATTGCTTTGCTATAAGCATGACTTTGCAAAAGTTAGCATAAATACTACCATAAATCAGTCGGCTAACCGGAGTTTAAATACAAGATTAAGCGTTGTATTTGGCAGATCCCTTTCCTAATCAGGCAGTAACTCAAACTTTTTCGCCACAAACTATTACCCTGATTGCGCTGTAGTAAGGAACGAGGCGTTATGAAAAAGCGATCGCTTGCTGCTTGGTATCGCTATCAGTACTCCAGACTGTGGGGTGCGCTGGTACGATAGAACCTAACTATACACATATTTTGCATCTGATGTACAACTTTAGTCGTTAGGTGCAAGATTGTGAATTAACTTCTCTCGTAAAATCATCATCAATAAAAGTCATAAGAAATTGCTACAAGGCTTGTGGTATCGTTGTTATTTCTTTTTCAATGCGAGCTTTCCAGGCTTGTAGTTTTGCACGTAGGGCTTCTTGATCTGATTTAGGAGGCATTGCAGAGATTTTTGCAAAGTGTTCTCGATTTCGCTCTTCCCAATATTGCCGAATTTCCACTGCTGTTTGCAGACATTCTTGGTATTCTGCCTCAACTTCTGTCTGATGAGTTTCAATGTATGCTAACGCTGAATTAATCTGCTCATCATTGAGACCAAGCTTCTCACGAATCAGTTTTGGTGGATACTGAGCTTTTAGATAATCCATCACGTCGTAAAGTGTGATGCGTGTACCGGCGATCGTCAATCCACGTTCTGTGCGAATGATTTTTGGTTCTTGCTTGGATGCTGCTACCATAAAGATTTCTCATCAGAAGCTAATTTCATCATATCGCCAATGTAACTTTTCAGCAGACACAGGCGATCGCTATTGGGTTTTGATTGAGATTTGGAAGTTAACTAATTTATAAAGTAATACAAACCTGCTTATCGACGTATTTTAGGTATAAATGTCTTTTCCAGCTTTTCTGCGATTCGGAAGTATGCAATTAATGGGTTCCCCAGCCCAAAAGGTAATGCTTTGATGATATCTCGATCAAGACGATAAATTCTAGAACCCAGTCGGAGGATAACATCTCCATCTTCACGAGCTTTTACACGCTCTCTTAAGCGTCGAATTTCTTCACTTATAGCACTTTCGCCTACCTGCTCATCTATTAAGATTATTTCTCTATCTAGATTTTCGAGTTCAGCTAAAATTCTAACAGCATCACGCTCTAAGCTATCTATTCTATCCAAGGCTGCTTGTCGTCGAGATTCAATTTTTACAATTTCCGCAAGCCGCGAACGTTCTGCTTCGAGAACTTGAATCTTTTCCTCCTGAGTTTTAGCTTGCTCAATTAGCCTTTCAATCTCTGGAACTTTGGAAAGTCGCTGTAGGATTTCGTCATCAGATCGGCTAATTGCATAGCCAAATAAGGCTAGACCAACGGGAGCAGCAGTAGCAGACGCAATGCCAAACCAAACTACAAAACGATTATCTTTTCCAGATTGAATTCCAAGATAAACGGTTCCGGTAACAAGACCAGTCGCAATAAACGCTGAAATAATTTTCCTTATCAAAACCACTAGAGTAATTAAAAAATGAATTGTAAAAGTATATTTGTCTAACGATTTATTGTACGGTCAATTTCTATCTATTACCCATATTTCGTCTTCAGAAAAGCAATGTTATGCTTATAAACTTGAAATTCAAACTTCACAACCTCAAACTTCTGTTTCAGAACTCGAAGATAGAACTTCAGATGTTAAATTACTGAGCAAAAAAATTGGAATGTGAGTCATTTTGAGATGATTTGCGCTATGAGACTTAGAATAAATTCTGGGGCGGAATAGGTATTTGCAACAAAACTCCTGTTTACTTAGACATTCAGCAATTGCAGGGGATTTAAGGAGCATTCGATCCCACTCATCTTAAAACATTCTAGCGATCGCTCCCGGAACTGGCACAAGTTGAGTCAAGATATACGTTACCCTCATCAAGATTTAAGTATATACCTATACGGCTGCTGCTTATGTCATCTTCTCCAGAGCGTCCGTTAAAAATTAACCTCACCCTACCATCATCCCATCCGCAGTTATTGGAGGGATTGGATTTATGGCTGCGCTTGGGTTTGATATCTGATACCCAAGTTAGGCAGTTATGTAAAGAATATCTCAGTTGTACGGTAGTGTTACAGCCGCAAGTCGAACCGGAAGCAGTGGTAGCGGGTGCAACTCCCAAACAGAAGCCATTAATTGCTTATGCACCAGCACCGCCAAAACAACCTTCTCAACCCAATTTTGTCACGAGGATGTTGCAATCTTTGGGGGAAGAATTGAGTGTACGCTGGCTACTATTTTTAGGTGTATTTTTAGTAGTGCTGTCCTCTGGGGTATTGGCTGCAAGTCAATGGGAAAGATTTCCCGCATCTGGACAGTATGGAGTGTTATTTGCTTATACTTTAACTTTTTGGGGTTTCAGTTTTTGGACTGGGAGACAAGCAAACCTGAGATTAACCACTCAGACGCTATTAATTGTCACGTTATTTTTAGTGCCTGTAAATTTTTGGGCAATGGACAGTTTCGGATTATGGCACAATCCGCTTAACTGGTTGACAGTTGCGATCGCTGCTCCTACTCTTTCTTTTGTTACAGTTTTACTTTGCAGTAATCGTACAGTTTTTCCCAACTCCTCCACAAGAAAGTTACCGCTAATTAATATCCTGGCGTTGAGTTATTTACATTGGGGTTGGAAAATCGCAGTCTTTCCTTTAATTGCTGTGTATGCAGCGATGATAGGCACAACTCTACTAACTGTCTATGACATTCGTCGTCAGCGACGTAATACTGGTGAAAATCAACTCAGTTTATTTGCCACCGTCATTGTTTACTCATTAATTGTACTGTTGTCACGGGCAATTTTTGTTGCTGGTGTAAATGTCACCCAACTAGGGTTAGCCATTGGGATTTGTGGTTGGTTGATTACGTGGTTAGTACAGCAGGGAAGGGTGCAGGGGTACAAGGGTATAGGGGTGCAAGGGGGACAAGGTGGACAAGGTGGACAAGGTAGACAAGGTGGACAAGGTAGACAAGGTGGACAAGGTAGCTATCTTTCTCCCTTGTCTACCCCCTCTCACTCGTCTACCCCCTCTCACTTGTCTCCCCACTCAGCACTCAGCACTCAGCACTCAGCACTTCACCCCGCTTGGGAAATCTTAGGTAGCCTTTTACTCTTCCTCGGTTGGGCTGTGGCGGTAATAGATTATCCGGGACAAGCTTTGGCTGTGAGTGGTTTGGCTTTGTGGTATGTGAGTCAGCGTTTGCAGAGATATAGCCTCAAGCTTGATTTAGCGGTGCTGTTTTTGGTTGGCTTGCAGTCGATTTGGCAGGGTTGGCGAGTTGTACCGCCGGGAACGCGACAATCGATAATTGCTACTGCGGCAAATATCACCCAGGCGCACAATGAACCTTGGGCGTTGTTGAGTGTGGCATTATTTCCTTATTTAATTTTTATGGTATGGTTTTGCGATCGCCTGCGTCATGCCGAGAAACGAGATTTGGCAAATTATGGTGAAGCGATAGCCGTGATGTTTGGCAGTTTTTTAACTGTCTTGTCCACAATTAATCCTACCTTGCGATCGCTAAATCTAGTTTTTTCTACTATTACTTTGGTTGTTGTTACTAAACGCCGTTCGCCATCTTCCACGCCATTAATTTACCTGACTCACTTCATCGGGTTACTGGCACTTTTCTCAGTCATAGACTGGTTTTTCCCCAACCTCCCCCATTATGTCTGGGCAACGGTGATCTCAGTTGTGATGGTGGCAGAATGGGGATTTAGTCTTGGTAATGGTAGCTGGCAAAGTAGTGCATGGTATTTCGGCTTAGTATTATCCATTGTCAGTTTTAGTTTATTTTTTGATGCCACTTTTAAACAAATTAACCAACAATATTGGGGCGTGATTTGGTTAATTACACCCTTATGTTTGACTTTTTTAGCTAGTCGCACCACAGGCAAACCCCGCATCATCAGGGCTTTTTTGAGTGGGGTGGCTGTGTTTGCGGTGCAGTTTTTAACTATTCTTGTACCAGAAACTAGATTTATGAGTTTGGCGGTGGGTACGGGTGTAATGTATCTCAATACCCGCTATTTAAGAAATGAAGGATCTGCCGCTTTTACCATTGGTTTAGGACTGAGTTTTGTAGCGGCGTTGCTGTGGGAAGGAATACCAGGATTACCCCGCCTAGCTATTGCAGGTTGGTTAGTTGTAGGTGCGATCGCCTCTTTTAGTTTATGGTTAATGCGAAAATTACTGCAACAACGCAACCATGATTTAGCAGATATATATGCAGATGCTAGTGATAAATGGGCGATCGCTTTATGTTGTACTGTACTCTTAAGCCTGACAATCCACTCATATTTAGTTTATGATGCCGTCGTCATCCCCGGAGTTTGGTATTTAGTCGCCAGTGCAATTACTTTACTCGCCATTGTTTATCGTAGCTGGCGTGAACCCACAGATTGGGCATTTTACGGTATTGGTTGGTGTGTAGAATTATTCATCGCCGAAGTGTTGAGCTTTGGGGAACGTTCTACAATCAGAATTGCGATCGCTAATATCGCTTTAGGTTTATTCACCCAACTTTTAGGCGAATGGTGGAAAAGACGATATCATCCCGCCGTACTTCCCAGCAGTTTACATATTCTGCCCTTAGTTTATGGTGCATTGAGTGTTGTTCTGCGGTTAAATGTTTTTACCGAGTGGACTGGTTTATCTAGTTTGGGTGTGGCGTTAATCATCATCGGTATCGGCAGACGACAACCAAACTTTAAACCTCTGCTGTACTGCGGCATTATTGGCGTATCAATTTCTTTTTATGAACTATTGTTTTATCAAATGTCCCAAGCTAAAGGCGGTGCATTAGGTGATGGCTTAATTGCTATGTCCACTTTAGGGACAAGCATCATGCTAGTTTACAACCGATTAGCGCCTTGGTTGAGCCGATATTTACGCCTCAGTTTGCTAGAAATCAAAGGTATTGCTCATCTGCACTGGGCTTGGAGTAGTGTATTATTAACCCTGGCCATTGCCCTGCCAATTCAAGCTAACCGCCTTGTTGGGTTGGGTACAGGGGGATTATTAATTATGTATGCCATCTTTCAAGGAAGAGGAAATAGTAATACACCAAGGGTTTTTGGCAGAATCACCACAGAAGAAATGTGGGTGTATCTCGGCTTATTAGAAGTATTGGGAATGCGGGTTTATTGGCGAGAAACCGCCGTCGGACAGTGGCTAACCGGGCCGTTAGTCCCTTGGAATGGTGCGATCGCTTGTGTGATAGCCTACTTCTTATACAGCTTACCCTGGGAAAATTGGGGTTGGTCAAAAAGACCTTGGCAACTCGCCGCCTACATTTTGCCATTAATGATTTTGTGGGAAACCAAACTGCAAGTTTACCCCATCACCCTGCTCATTGCGGCTGTGTTTTACATCATCTTAGCCAAGGTGAGTGAAAATATCCGCCTCACATATATTAGTATCGCCTTAATTGATTGGGCAGCCTGGAAATGGTTATCTCAATTAAATATTACTGATCCCTTGTGGTATTTTACCGCCACTGGACTTTCGCTGTTATACATTGCCCAAGTTGATCCACAGCTAAAACTGCCAGAATCAAAATCATCGCGGCACATTGTGAGGCTGGTAGGTATCAGTTTAATTTGTGGATGGGCAGTAGTATTTCATCAAGATACAGTCATCATTCCCGGAATTTTCAGCCTCATCGCTATTTTTGCTGGATTAACTTTGCGTATTCGGGCTTTTTTGTATGTTGGTACAGCTACTTTCTTAGTTACTGGTATTTACCAATTAGTCATTTTCAGCTTACGTTACTCATTTTTAAAATGGGTGATTGGCTTGCTAGTTGGCATTTTACTGATTTATATCGCCGCTAACTTTGAAACTCACCGCACCCAACTTAATAGCTTACTTCGCAACCGCAGTCATGAATTGGATGAATGGGAGTGAAGAAGGTAGGAGGCAGGAGGCAGCAACAACTTAGATTTGTGTAGGTTGGGTGGAAGAACGGAAACCAACATTCACGCATACTGATAGGTATCGCACTACATCCAAATCTTGCTCATTCATAACTGTGAGATTTTAAACACCAAGTCTACACTGCTGCATCTGCCTGAGAGGAATTTGAAAAAAAATTATACGCAAATGCGATCGCACAAACAATTTTCCATGATGCGAGTAGTTGGTTGAGCGAAGTCGAAACCAACGGCATCGGTATATTTATTCTTGTAAATCGCCTAATGAGTCTTGAATACTCACGGACGAGTCTTTGAACTCCATTAATCAGTCTTTGATACTCGCGGACGAGTCTTTGATATTCGCGGGTGAGTCTTTGATTCTCGCGGACGAGTCTTTGATACTCGCGGACGAGTCTTGAATACTCGTGAATGAGTCTTTGATTCTCGCGGATGAGTCTTTGATTCTCGTGGACGAGTCTTGAATACTCGTAAATGAGTCTTTGATACTTGCGGATGAGTCTTGAATACTCGTGGATGAGTCTCTGATACTCACTCAGCATTTTGCCATATCAGTGGTTTACAAAATAGAATTAGAGCTTACGCAAAAAACCTCTCAAACTCTCATTCCTCCATGAACTCTGCGTCTCTGTGGTTCGATTTTCCGTTTCCTGTGCGTAAGTCCTGAAAATTTTAATCTCAGGCTAATTTTGGCAATCTGTGGTGGTATTAAAATAAACCTTAACCCTGGCAACAACTCACCGCGATGCACTTCATCCTGATAGTGAAGAAAACAGTCCCAATGAAACTAATTTCATAGCAAGTATAAAAGTGGGACTGCTATTTTTCCTCAGCACTCAGCACTCATCATTGCACTTGAGTGGGGAAACTACCGGGACGCACAGATAAATTCAGTGTTTGTCCATTACGGCGTAACTCTAAGCGCAAATCTGCACCAATTTGGCTTTTATCAACAGCTTTTTGGACGCTTTCGGCTTCTGTGACAGCGTTACCTTCAATCTTTTGGATGACATCACCTGCGCGTAACCCGGCTTTGGCGGCGGGTGAATTAGGCAGAACTTTCACAACTAAGACACCTTTATCTTCATTAATACTCAAACCACTATTGGGGTCAGAATTAATATTTTGTTTGATTTGTGGGGTTAACCCAATCATTTGAATGCCAAGATAAGGATGCTCGACTTTACCTGTAGAAATTAATTGGTTAGCAATACGTTGTGCTGTCGCAATGGGAATAGCAAAACCTATACCTTGCGCTCCTTGAATAATAGCTGTATTCATGGCAATTACTTCACCACGGGCGTTGAGTAATGGCCCGCCAGAGTTACCAGGATTAATTGCTGCATCAGTTTGAATAAAATCTACTCGCTTATCAGATGCGCCAATTTGGTTGCTACTGCGTCCGGTGGCGCTGATAATGCCTGTGGTGACTGTATTATCTAATCCTAAAGGATTACCAATTGCGATCGCCCATTCTCCTGGTTGCAATTGTTCAGAGTTACCTACGGTAACAGTCGGCAAATTGTTGGCTTGAATTTTGACAACCGCAACATCTGTTAACTCATCTTTGCCTAAAACTTTACCTTGAAAACTCCGCCCATCTTTGAGAATAACTGTTACTGTATCTGCACCATCAACAACGTGAGCGTTGGTGAGGATTTGACCATCACCACTAATAATAAACCCAGAGCCAGTACCCCGCTCTACTCTTTCTTGGCTTTCTGGTAGTTGTGAACCAAAAAAGCGGCGGAAAAATGGGTCGTTAAATTCTTCTGGTAATTGACTTTTAACAGTGCGAGAAGAATTAATTCGCACTACGGCTGGCCCTACCTTCTGCACTACCTGAGTCACAAAATTAGGATCTGTACCCGCAACAATTGGCGGTGCAGCATTTACCCGACTCAAAGCCAAATTTGATGCACTTTGCGACACCTGCGACTGATGGTTAGCCAGATAACCACCAGCTAAGGTCATACCAGAACCTAGCAACACCAATGATAGAGAAGCCGCCGCCTTTCTCCAAGGTGCTGGTTTACGGTATTTGGCATCTGAAGTGCTATTTAATGGGTTATTTCCGTCTGGTATTTGATTTTGCATTGCCGTTTAAAAGGTTATTTTGAATCTATTACTAATGTAGACAGGGTTTATTACACTTTTGTTACAGCCCTGTAGCAAAAGTGTGAAAATGTGAATATTTTCCTACTCAAGAGCCTTTCTACTAACTTACACACCTATACTCTTACTCCTATGCACCTATTCTCAACCGTCTTTGTGCATAAGTCCTGATTTATCTAGTAGTCTGCCAAGGAAACTTTGCGTTGTGGTCAGCAGAGGAGCAGAGGGGCAGAGGGGCAGGGGGGAAAGACTTACTGCAAGTTTCTCCCCTGCTCCCTTGCTCCCTTGCTTACCTCCACGTAGCAATTTTGGGTTGGTACACTACTAGTGCAGAATTGGCACTGAGAAGAATTTGTGTTAAGGTGTCGTCTTTTACAGGGTTCCCTACTCACAAACCATGACGAAGCGCCACCAATTACCTAAATCTCTAGCATTTTTATGTTTATTCGCAGCATTAGGAATTGATTTAGTCAATCCTCAAGTTGTTGCCCAAACAAGTATTAGGACATCTTTTGGCAAAGGTGTAGCATTTACCTGCAATGACAGCGAAGCCAGCATCAAAGCGAAAAATGGGCCAAAAATATCAATAGGTGCAAAAACTATTTACATTGGTTATCAACAAGTAACATCTCTCAACAAAGACCCCCGCATTATTCGCTTTGATAATGGTGTAAAAAAATGGTGTCGCAATGACTACGAAACCACCAATGATGATGGTACAGGCTATGGGTTGTTATGGGATGGCAATAACGTTTTATATGGCGTTTTTTCTTCGACTGGTAGCCAGACTGGTAACGATTTTCGTCGCTTTGCTAAGAACGGTTGGCTATCTTCTTATGGTAGTGGTGGCGGTGCCAAAGTAGCCGTTATTGCCAGGATTAATCCTAGTAATGGTAGCGTTTTATCTGCGACGTTTGTCTCTGCAAGAAAGCCAAGTGATGGGAAAAGTAATTCTTTAGCAGTAACTAACTTATCATGGAACAACACCACCTTAAAAGTACTAGCAGATTCATGGTCTAATCCACGGCGTGCTGATAAAAATTCCATGACTTGCGCTGGTGCATCACCTTATAAATACACCGCCGTATTTACTGGTGATTTAACAAAAGCAAACTCGGCTTCCGCAGTTAATTGTAATTAAGAAGGTTACGGGTTATAGGCAATACGGTTCAGTTAAGAGAATAGTAGGTTGGGTGTAGCGATAGCGTAACCCAACAAAGCCTTGAAAATGTTGGGTTCCGTTCCTCCACCCAACCTACACCTGCTCTACCTATCAAATAATGAACTCCCCACACCTCCCACACCTCCCACACTCCCCACACCTTCTTTTCTATCCCTAACTAAAATTCAGCATTTTGTGGTGTGCGGGGGAATGGAATCACATCACGAATATTTCCCATACCTGTCATAAACTGCACGAGTCTTTCAAAACCTAAGCCAAAACCCGCATGAGGTACAGTCCCAAAACGGCGCAAGTCTAAATACCACCATAAGTCTTCGGGTTTCATTCCTTGCGCTATTACCCGACGTTCCAGCACGTCTAAACGTTCTTCTCTCTGGGAACCGCCGATAATTTCCCCAATTTTGGGTGCGAGAATATCCATTGCCCGGACAGTTTTTTCATCGTCATTTAACCGCATATAAAATGCTTTGATTTGCGCGGGATAATCTGTGACAATTACTGGCTTTTTAAATAGTTGTTCTGCTAGATAGCGTTCGTGTTCTGATTGTAAGTCTAAGCCCCAACTTACAGGATAATCAAATTTAACATCTGCTTTTTCTAATAGTTTGATAGCATCTGTATAAGTCAGACGTTCAAATTGATTGTTAACAATATTTTCGGCTGTGGCTAAAACTGTATTATCAATGCGCTCATTGAAAAACTGCATATCTTCTGGGCATTTTTCTAATACATAATTAAAAATATGTTTGAGAAATGCCTCGGCTAAATCCATATCACCTTCTAAGTCACAAAATGCCATTTCTGGCTCAACCATCCAAAATTCTGCGAGGTGGCGAGAGGTGTTAGAATTTTCGGCGCGGAAGGTAGGGCCAAAGGTGTAGACGTTAGAAAACGCCATCGCCATCACTTCTGCTTCTAACTGTCCACTAACTGTTAAATATGTGGGTTTAGCAAAAAAGTCTTGTGTATAATCTATAGCTTGGTTGTCAGTGCGGGGAACGTTTTTGAGATCGAAACTGGTGACGCTAAATAATTCACCTGCTCCTTCGCAATCACTGGCGGTAATAATGGGGGTGTGTACCCATAAAAATCCGCGTTCTTGGAAAAATTGGTGAATGGCTGTGGAACAAGCATTTCTGACGCGGAAAACTGCACCAAAGGAATTTGTGCGCGATCGCAAATGTCCAATTGTGCGTAAAAATTCAAATGAGTGGCGTTTCTTTTGCAATGGATAAGTTTCGGGATCAGCTTCACCGTAGACTTTCACCGCCTCGGCTTTTAATTCAATACGCTGTCCTTTCCCTTGGGAAGCTACCAATACACCGTGAACTTCCACCGACGCACCTGTATTCAGTCTTTTCAAAATCGCCTCATAGTCTGGCAAATCTTGATTGATGACAACTTGCAAATTCGCTAGTGATGAACCATCATTGACTTCAATAAAGGCAAATCCTTTCAAGTCACGCTTTGTTCTTACCCAGCCTTGAACTACAAGAGACTCATCAGGTTGACCACTTCGCAATATTTCTGCAACTCGTCTATTTACCATATTTACCCAGCACAGGATTTTAATATCCAGCCTATGATAACGCCCATTCCACCAAAGCGGACGGCTTGCCAGAAAGGTTTTTTCAAGCTACGCCAAGAAAATAACCGACTTTCTAAATTGATTTCTAGCAAATCCAACTGCTTTTGAATTTGTTTTAACTCAGCTTTGATTTCTGGCGTTTGGGGTTTATTGTCCCTTAGTTCTTGTTGGCGTTGTTGCCATTCTGCCTTTTGCTGTTGATCCTGCTTAACTTGAGTGTATCGTTCTTTAATTAAGATGAGCGATCGCTCTACTTCTGCTAATTCTTGCTCAAAATCCGGCTCTTGATTTTCTTCGGCTGAAGGATTATGTGATTTTTTAGGCGGCTTCATTGACTGATAGTAAATTAAGATTAATCTAATGCCAATAGTTGAAAGTTATAGCAAGAGGCAGGAGGCAGAAGGCAGAAGGCAGGAGGTAAAAGTTTTACCATACTTAGTGTTCATGCTTTTTAAACGTCCTCATCTATACTTTGACTGCTTACTAGTCAATCCCCAAATTTATAAATATGGAATCTCTTAATACTCAGCACTCAGCACTCAGCACTCAGCACTCAGCACTCAGCACTCAGCACTTAGAACTCAGCACTCAAGAACTAGCACAAGTCCTTATGGAAAGACTCACCATCTCTCCTAACGATTGGCATCGCCTCAAGTCTAACCGCAATTCTCGTGCTAGTGAACAAGTGGCGGCGGCGCTGGTATATCTCCTCAAAAACCAGCCAGAAGAAGCCCTTCCCCGCTTAGAACAAGCTGTAGGTTGGTTAGATAAATCAATATCTGCACCCCCATGTCCGACACATGGACATAAGGGACAAGGAAGTTAACTAGTTTTTAATAATACTGTTGATGAGCGATCGCATTTCTTACTTTACCGGAGAGTGCGATCGCTTTTCCCTTAATTGCTCAATCGGAATTTAGGTTTATTGAAATCAAATCGAGATAATTTGGAGAGCTTTAACTTGGTGCATTGGCTTGGTTGGTTTTTCAGTAGTAATTAGTTCATCAGCTTTGAGCCAAACAGCAGCAGCAACATGAAGTGCATCCATCGCCGCTAAACCGTAAATACAGGCCAGTTGATGAGCATCTTTTGTGATTTGCTCCAAGTCTATCGCCCAATCACTAACAGCATTGAAGAAGGTTTCGTAGAAGTCTGTTTCGTTTTGCTGTTGGTTATAAATTGCTTTGGGGAGTACTTCTAACTTGACAAATTGACTCGATACAAATTCTCTATTTGCGTCATTGAGAATGCTATTTGCTCGAATACTGATTGATTCCACTCCCCTAAAAGCAGTGATCAGAACTCCAGAATCGATGTAAGTTTTCTTACGACTCACTGTATCCACCCCGACGTTCAGCAAGCTCTTGTTCAATTTCTGCTTCGTTAAGTAATTTTATTCCAGAGGCGATCGCTTGTTGACGAATTGCCCACAATTTCTTGGCTAAAGGCGTTTGTGGAATATATTCTTTGTTGATTGCTGTTGTTTTTGATTGAGATTTTAGGGTTTCAACAAACTCTAAAACCATTTGCTGCTTTTCGGGGGTGAGTTCTCGCCAGCTTTCAAGTAATTGTTCTTCTTTTCCCATAATCCAACTCACTATAGATGTTTTAATTGTGACTCATATTGTTGCTGAATATTTGAAAATTACCCCGACTGTGAAAAAAGCCGGGGTAGTTGTGGTTAGTTATGCAACTAAAATTTGACGGATTAAAATACTCATCACTTGATTAGGGTTGTCGGTTGGAATGAGTGGACTCCAATCGCCCACCTCTGCATAACCGATCGCCTGCAAATAATGTATTGTACTAGTGACAGCTTTGGGTGAACCAATCAACAAATGTTTAATGGGTTCTCTGTTGGGTAATGGCTGTTGATTAGATGGCTTGGGAGTAGGTGCATCAAAATTTTCCCTTCTCAAAAATTGTTCTGGTGGTGTTTGAGCAGAATTTTGATCATCACCGAATTTATATTCTTGTGCCATGATAATAATCGACTCCTAATTAGGTGTTGGAAGAAAGGCGATTGCAGACTTTGACAGGACGGCGATCGCCTTTCTCATGCTATCTATAATAAAGTATAAAACTATACCTGTCAACCACTTGCTTAAATATTTTTATAAATGATTAAATCTGGATAAATGGCGGCTTATCAAGGTATTTGAATAATAATGAGAAAAATTTTCAGGATTTATGGAGTGTATTAAAATAAAAAGTATATTCAGCAATTTCAAGTAGGTTGGGTGTAGCGATAGCGTAACCCAACAGAGTCTTGAGAATGTTGGGTTCCATTCCTCCACCCAAGCTACACCTGAATTGAGCCATAGCATCACAACTTTATGTTGTAACGACAGAATGTTTATTAGATAATGCTGTTGATGAGCGATCGCATTTTTTACTTTATCGGAGAAAGTGAAACCCAACAATATCAAGAATTTTGGATGTTGGGTAGAGCGATCACTTCAGCCAATCTACTTTTCTAATTTCCAATCAAAAGTAAAAAATTTTACTTTTAATTTATGTCAACCCTTTAGAAGATAAGCAATAATAATCTTAAATAACGAGATTAAAACGAATTTAGTAAGTAAGCTGATGTTATTTTGGAAGCTAAGAGGGCGAACACTTATAGTAAAGGTAGTTTTTGCTCTTTTATCTATAGAATTAGGGCTTATTGCCATTCCTGGATATGCTCAATTTACAACAAGACAGTGGGTAATTGTTGGTAGAACTGATGATGGTTTTTACTATGTAGATGTAAATAGTATTAAAGGAGAAGGAAACTATAGAAGTTTCTGGTATAAAAGAGAAGCAAAAGAATCCAGATATTCTCTTGATGGTTCTTCTCCAGGTAGAATATATACCAAACAAGTTACTAATTTTTACATAGACTGCGATACTAGAAAAATAGGAATAATTCAAGCAGTAGCATATTATCCTTCAGGTGAAGTTGAAAAAAAATATGAATCTGCTTTAGGTTCTTATCCAGAAAGATTAGATTCTGTTATACCTGAATCTATCGGTGAGAATTTACTAGAATACGTTTGTTCTTTGAGAAGCAATACTCAAACAATTCAAACTCAAAATATACCTAATACTAAACCTCCTGCCCAACCAAATAATCAAAATACTAACGTTACTCAACAGGTGTTACCAAAGTTAGAGCTAAACTCAACTGGTAGTGCAGTGGAGTTATTACAACAAAAGCTTAAGAAATTAGGTTTCTTTAAGGACGATATTACAGGTTACTATGGTGTTGTTACCCAAGATGCTGTAATTACCTTTCAAAGAAGTAGAGGTATTAATGCAGATGGAATAGTAGGACAACAAACTTGGACAGAATTACTTAAGTGAAAATTGTTTTTTTATTGCTAAATATCAGATTTTCCTTCTGTACTCCAAGTAATACACTTTAATGATGAGTTATCTACCCAATATTCACGACCTAGCTTAAAGAAACCTTGAGGGAACTGCCTTGTTGCTAATGGGTTATGAAGCAACACAAAATCATCTCCAAATTCGTTTGGACGATTTAGTACATCCATACATGAAAATAATATTGCACTGATACCACTGTATTCCTCTTTAAAAAAGATATCAGTTGATACTGATGCACCAGATTGTTTACGTGAACTATCTTGATACTGATAAAATCGCTCTATAGGCATACCAGACTCAGTATCTATATTTATAGATTCATTACCAAAAGGTAAAACACTGCGAATAATTCTTGGAATTTCAAGCTCACGTCTAGCAGATGGAATCGAACTTCCGTTTATAGCAATAATGTAGCAATCTTCAGGTTTAACAATTTTTTTAGCTAAATAATTTTTATATTTTTTATTATATTTTTCTTCAATGGCTGAACGGTAACGAAGTTTTATTTTCTCATCTGGAATATTTCTAAGAACACCAAACTCCATCTGAGATACAGCATCCACTCCCTGTCCTGGTTTTGGTGCTACTGCCTCAATCCAAATCTTTAATTCACCTGTATCTATAAGTATATCTGGCCCTTCATCTTTAGAATCAATAGATAGTCCTTGAAATATTAGTGAACAAGCTAAATACATTTCCCATATACGCTGATTAAAATCTATCTTTGATTGCTCTAAAAAATTAGTATCAGCATATTGCTCATAGCTTAACCACATTTCTTCAATAAATTTTTTATCATCCAAATATTGTGGTTGATCCCTAATTATGCTGTAAGCCGGATCTGCATTTTTAGGAAGAAATTCAGAAAAAAAATACGTCATTTATTTTTGAATTTTTACTTGCTCACCGTTATCATTAAGTAAACCAAAATCAATATTTTATTCCGTAGAATATATAGAACGTATTCAAAAAAATGAAATACATTAGTTTAGGTATTCGTATAATAATGTAGAGACGTTACATGTAACGTCTCTACATATTTTTGGGTTTTATGCTTGTACCTTATGTACCCGAAACATACGGTATGTTAAATTTCACACTTCACCCGTTTCCTCATCGCCTTAAAGACAACCGGGGGCGATTTTCCATTTGTTTACACAATCGTAATTCTGTACCTCTGCGGCTCCATTCTACTTGATCAAAAATTTGATGGAGCAAACATAAACCGCGACCACTTTCCGATTCATCTGGTGGTAAATAATCTACCGCTTCTTTATCAGAACTTGGTTCTGGTGTAAAGCCTTGACCTTGGTCTGAAATTACCCACCAATATTGGTTATCTATCAACGAAAAACGCACTACAACTCTTTTACTAGGATCAAGATTATTACCATGTTTAGCGGCATTGACTAAGGCTTCTTGGAGTCCTAGCCGCAATTCTGCTTGTAATTTAGCTGGAATTTCTGCCAGCAGTAAATCTAGTATGGGACAAAGATAGAGAGTAGAGGCAAAACTAAGTGTGCCCCAATAACGTCCGACTGGACGAAGCGAAATACTAATCACAAGAGAAACCCCATAGCTTTCAGTTAGCTAGACATCAGTTTGCTTGTACGCGCACCCTGACAAAGTTGGAGGTGGTCATGCTGCCTTCAAACTTGCGTCTTTTATACTAGTTTTGAAAATGCTAGGGAGCATTTACTCTGTTTATGAACTTTGATTGTCGATACATAAAACGGCTTTTGAAATTCTGCGATCGCAGCCAGCAAATTAAAATATGCTGAAAGTTTTTGAGAACTATAAAAGTGAGTTTTGTATTGCCGATTCTTATATCAGACAACCTTATTCATAATCAATGAGAGTCTATGCAACTTTAGTTGTTTTAACAAAATCATTTCTATGTTTTAGGTTAATTCGATTTTAGCATTGTTACTATGCAAGAGACTACAAATTTGCAATTTAAGATTTTGATAAAGAGTTAGTACTCTTATTTAAATGTCATAACACAAGAAAGGCAGCAGCTTCTACATGAGAGGTTTGTGGAAAAAAATCAGCAGGTTGCACCCTTGTAACTTTATATATGCCTCCTTCACATAACAACTTCAGGTCACGCGCAAGTGTGGCTACTTTACAGCTGACGTAAACGATGCGGGCAGGTTTCGATCGCAGTAATGAATCGATGACAGTGCGATCGCATCCCTTACGTGGTGGATCAAGTATGACCACATCAGGTATTATTCCCATTTGCGGCAGTAAATTCTCTACCGCACCGACTTGAAATGTAACGTTATGTATACTATTGCGATTCGCATTCAAAATTGCTTGTTCAACTGCTTCGGCTTGTAATTCCAGTCCAAATGCTTGGCGTACCTGCTGGGCTAAAGGCAATGTTAAGGTTCCAATTCCACAATAAGCGTCAACTAGTACCTCATTTCCTTGGAGGTTAAGTTCTGTCTGAATGACTTCTAAGAGTGCTTCGGCTGTTTCCGTAGAAACTTGGAAAAATGTATCGGGGCGGACTTGAAATTCTAAATTGGCAAATTCTTCTCTCAGATAAGAAACTCCAGCAATAGTGCGAGTTTCCCTACCAAAAATGGCATTAGTGCGTTCTGGGTTGCGATTTAAAGAAACTCCCACCAATTGCGGATATCGCTGCAACCAAACCTCGGCTTGTTCCGTAATTCCCGCTAAATTCCACTCAGTAACCACCAAAGTCAACAGCATTTCTCCCGTGCGGCGGCCGATGCGTAAACCTAAATGGCGAATTTGCCCTTGGTGACGTTGTTCGTTGTAAATTTTCCAGCCACGTTTTTGAATGTCTTGCTTGACTTCTGCAAGCAGAGGATTTAAGCGAGAATCCTGCACAGGGCATTGATTTAAGTTCACTAAATGGTGACTACCCTTTTGGTAATATCCCGCCTGTACTTGCCCGGTAGTAGAAACACTGACAGGATAAGTAGATTTATTGCGGTATCCCAGGGGTGACACAGCCGCCAATACAGGTTCTACTGATGGTGCAGTAAAACCACCAATACGCTGCAAAGCCTGAATAACTTGATTGCGTTTCGCTTCTAGCTGATATTCATAATCAATATGCTGCCACTGACAACCACCACACTTATCAGCCACAATGCAGCTTGGGCGGATGCGGTGGGGTGATGGCTGCAATAGCTGGATGAGTTTGCCGTGAGCATATTTTGGCTTGACATGCAGTAAACGTACCACGACGCGATCGCCAGGGACAGTATCTGGGACAAATACCACACGCTCATCATAGCGACCGACCCCATCACCAGTGTCACTGAGATCAGCGATCGCAACTTCAATTAATTCACCCTGTTTCCAAATATTGTTCGTCATTTGTCAATAGTCATTTGTCATTTGTCAAGAGATTGAAGTTTAATTTCATACTTCATACTTCACACTTCATACTTTGATTTCCCTTCCCCTCTGTACCTCCAACTCGTTAAACTAGCAAATAATATTTCTCGTGATTACAATAATCATGACTGTAATTAGCCAAGTTATTCTCAAAGCCGACGACGAACTGCGTTATCCCAGCAGTGGCGAACTCAAAAGTATCAAAGACTTTTTGCAAACAGGTGAGCAACGGACTCGTATTGCTGCTACCCTTTCCGAAAATGAAAAAAAGATAGTTCAGGAAGCCACCAAGCAACTTTGGCAGAAGCGCCCTGATTTTATCGCACCCGGTGGCAATGCCTACGGTGAACGCCAACGTGCATTGTGTATCCGTGACTTTGGCTGGTATTTACGCCTGATTACCTATGGCGTACTTGCTGGTGACAAAGAACCAATTGAAAAAATCGGTTTAATTGGTGTGCGCGAAATGTACAACTCCCTTGGTGTTCCCGTTCCTGGAATGGTAGAAGCCATCAGTTGTCTGAAAAAAGCCTCCCTTGACTTACTCAGTGCAGACGACGCAGCAGCAGCAGCACCATACTTTGATTACATCATTCAAGCGATGTCATAAGCCAAAGTTTGTTTTGCTTCTTTAGATGTGTCTTCCTGAGTTGAAAGTGCTGAGGAGCCACTGCGTTGGGCGGCTCTGCCGACTCCCTCAGTGGCGTTGCTGAGTTGAAAGTGCTGAGTAAACACACTAGTCGCCCTTTCATGCTTGGCTTTTGAAATCAGTTTCATCAGGACTGTCTCTTAAAGTGAGTGCTGAGTGTTAGCACTCAAAACATAACAACTCTAATTTGATCATACTCTCCCCACATTTGGTAGTGGCTTTGGCCATCTCTGTGTCTAGCTATCAACCAACTGTGGGGAAATTTTATTTGGTCATTAGTCATTAGTCATTAGTCAATGGTCACTCCCCACACTTCCCCCACTCCCCACACTTCCCACACTCCCCACACCTCCCACACTCCCCACACCTCCCACACCTCCCACACCTCCCACACTCCCCCCACTCCCCCAACTCCCAAATACAAAAAGCCGACAGTTTTTTATCAAAGCTGTCGGCGATTAGTGTGTTCCCTATTAATGACTCGGCTAGAGTTCAGTTGTATGTAATTATGCCAATTTGGCAAAGGGCGAGAGACGATCTCAATCATGTTTCTATGTGATTGTCGTCACTTGAGTGTTACTATCGAGCGGTATCTACTTAAGTGTGTAACAACGGACAAGCTTAGAGCTACAACAGCAGTTACAGATGGGGAAAAACAAAGCACAAATAGCCAATGACTTAGGACTTACGCATAAAAACGAAAAATCAAGAGTTTTGGCGATGGTGTAGGGGTAGAGGGTATAGGGGTGTATGTATCTAAAACCTTTACGCCACAAACCCTTACACCCAATCTTCATAGACAATCTTTGTGTGTAAGTCCTGTGACTATAGGACTCATAATTTGATTTATGAAAAAAGCCAGTACGCCCAAATAAGACTTCTTGCCTACTCCCTACTCCCCACTCCCTACTCCCCACTCCCCATTCCCTGCCCATACAACTAGATTCAGAAATCAAACCGAATTTTTATATTGACCATTAACTATAAAATAGTCTTCTGTCCCCTTGGTGCATTATTCCCATGACCACCACCCCCAAAGATCCGTTTTCTCCCAAAGAAATTGCCGCCGAAGGTATTAAGCCCGAAGAATATGCAGAAATTGTGCGACGTTTAGGCCGCCATCCTAACAAAGCAGAACTGGGAATGTTTGGGGTGATGTGGTCAGAACATTGCTGCTACAAAAATTCCCGACCCTTACTCAAACAATTTCCGACCACAGGCCCCCGTATTCTCGTAGGCCCTGGTGAAAATGCGGGTGTGGTTGACCTGGGTGAAGGACTCCGCCTCGCTTTTAAAATTGAATCTCATAACCACCCTTCCGCCGTTGAACCCTTCCAAGGAGCTGCCACAGGTGTCGGTGGTATCCTCAGAGATATTTTTACAATGGGTGCGCGTCCCATTGCTTTGTTAAATTCATTGCGTTTTGGTTCTCTAGATGATCCTAAAACCCAAAGGCTATTTACTGGGGTAGTCTCAGGAATCAGCCATTATGGTAACTGTCTCGTCAGTGATGAAACTTTTATTTGGCAAAATCAAGACGGGATACATTTTGATACCATTGGCAACTTTGTGGAATCTCGCCTCACAACCAACGTCACGACTTTAGAACTCAGTGATAGTGATGCGGTTCAAACTTTATCTTTAGATCCCGACAGCCAAACTGTTTGTTGGCAACCTGTACGGCGAATATTTAAACGACGTAGCCAAAATTTGATTACTATCCGTACAGCCTTGGGACGTACTTTGGTGGTTACGCCAGACCATCCGATGTTAATTCGCGCCAATGGTGAATGGGATATTGCAGTGGCGCAGTCTTTAAAAGTCGGTGATGAAATCCCGTTAATAACTGCATGGCCACAATTAACAGCAGAAAAAGACACAGCCTTAGATTTGCTGACTGGTTTAAATCCAGAAACTGCCATTGGGAAAGATGTATACGTGCAGCTACCAGAAAATTGGCAAGTCACAGAAGCGGTGCGTATTGCGCTGAGATTACTCGAACCTGCTGTTTACAAACGCCATCAATACTTATCTACAGGTAGATTTCCTCTAGCTTACTTTTTGGCCTTGGAACTGCTGCTGAATGTATCTCGTAGCGATATCCGCTTATTGCGGCGCGGTAAAGCCAATTATATGAATGCAGTCATTCAGCCAAATAAATTGTTTGCCCGGTTAATTGGCTATTTTCTCTCAGAAGGCTGTGCTGCCAAAAACGGCAATACCTACAAAATTGTTTTCACCTTCGCCCATCATGAAACAGAGTATGTTGATGATGCGATCGCTGGTCTAAAATATTTGGGGTTACGTCCTTGTGTAGAAAAACGTGCTTCTACCATTGCTGTTTACGCGACTTCCTGGCTATTTGGGCATTTCTTGAAGAATGTTTGGCAATGCGGCACAGAAGCCAGCAATAAAGCATTCCCTAACTTTGTCTTCCAGTGGTCACAAGAATTGCAGCATGAAGTCCTCAAAGGCTTATTCCGGGGTGATGGTTCAATGACTACCAAAACTCACGGTAATCACGCCAAAATTAGTTTTGCTACCACTAGCCGCAAGTTATTTGAGCAAACAGTCCTATTACTGCAAACTCAAGGAATCATCCCATATATTTATTGCCAACCAGCAGGCGAAGCAGAAATTGAGGGACGCAAGTACATCCGTAAACCCTTATGGCAATTGGAAGTCAGTAATTTTGCGGCATTAAAAGCCTTAGCTACAGTTTTTAGCCAAGAGCGAAATCAGGAATTAGCCGTTGCTTTAAATCGTTACAGTGGTACAAAACATTCATTTCCTCGGTTTACCCAGTCGGCAGCAGATGTAGCTACTGTCAAGATTCAGAGTATTGAACACCAAACCGTTGCCGAATGTGATGTCTATGATGTGGAAGTAGATAATACACATCTTTTTGTGACTTCATCGGGGATCGTGACACACAATTGCGTCGGCGTTCCTACTGTTGGTGGCGAAGTATACTTTGACCCTGCTTATGCAGGAAATCCTTTAGTTAACGTCATGGCTTTGGGATTGATGGAAACGCCGGAAATTGTCAAATCTGGGGCATCGGGCATTGGTAATCCTGTATTGTATGTGGGTTCTACCACCGGACGCGATGGGATGGGTGGTGCAAGTTTCGCCAGTGCCGAATTAACTGATGCGTCGATGGATGACCGTCCGGCGGTGCAAGTCGGCGACCCATTTTTAGAAAAGTCATTAATTGAAGCTTGTCTAGAAGCGTTTAAAACTGGCGCAGTGGTCGCCGCCCAAGATATGGGTGCAGCCGGAATTACTTGTTCTACCTCAGAAATGGCAGCTAAAGGTGGTGTCGGCATTGAATTAGATTTAAATAAGATTCCGGTGCGGGAAACTGAGATGGTTCCCTATGAATATTTACTGTCGGAATCGCAAGAACGAATGTTGTTTGTTGCCCACAAAGGCCGGGAACAGGAGTTAATTGATATTTTCCACCGTTGGGGGCTTCAAGCGGTTGTGGCTGGGACAGTAATTGCAGAACCCATCGTCAGGATTTTATTCCGGGGGAAAATTGCGGCAGAAATTCCGGCTGATGCTTTGGCAGAAAATACGCCACTTTACGAACGTGAGTTATTGGCAGAACCGCCAGAATACGCCCGCCAAGCTTGGACATGGACAGCAGATAGTTTACCTGCTTGCACAACTGCGGGGATCGGTAGCCACAGTTGGAATCATATCTTATTGACTTTACTCAATACACCCACGATCGCCTCGAAAAATTGGGTATACCGTCAGTACGACCATCAAGTACAAAACAACACTGTCGTCCTTCCCGGTGGTGCAGATGCGGCTGTTGTGCGCTTACGTCCATTAGAAGCCATCCCCAATCTCACATCACCAAATCTGAAATCTGCCGTTGCCGCTACGGTAGATTGCAATCCCCGCTATGTTTACCTTGATCCCTATGAGGGTGCTAAGGCTGTCGTTGCCGAAGCCGCCCGCAACCTCAGTTGTGTGGGTGCAGAACCATTAGCTGTTACCGATAACCTGAATTTTGGCAGTCCCGAAAAACCCATTGGTTATTGGCAATTAGCTGAAGCTTGTCGCGGTTTAGCAGAAGGTTGTCGAGAACTAGCCACACCAGTCACAGGGGGAAATGTCTCTCTTTACAATGAAACTGTCGATTCTCAAGGCAACCCCCAACCAATTTATCCGACTCCTGTGGTGGGAATGGTGGGTTTAATTCCTGATTTCACTAAAATTTGCGGTCAAGCTTGGCAAGCAAGCGGTGATGCGATTTATTTACTAGGGTTAACTGTACAGTCCAAAGTGGAATTAGGCGCATCAGAATATCTGGCTACCATCCACAATACTGTAGCTGGCAGACCACCAAGGGTAAATTTTGACTTGGAACGCCGTGTGCAGCAGGTTTGCCGTGATGGTATTCGTTCTGGTTGGGTGCGTTCAGCCCATGATTGCGCTGAGGGTGGATTAGTTGTGGCTTTGGCAGAATCTTCGATTACTGGCAATTTGGGAGCAGAAGTTCAATTAGAAATTTCGCCAAATCAGTTACCGCGTTTGGATGAAGTGCTATTTGGTGAAGCTGGCGCAAGAATTATTGTTTCTGTGGGATCAGAACACCAAGAAATCTGGGAATCATATTTACAAGAACATCTGCCTCAAGAATGGCAAAAATTAGGCATCGTTGGTAATTATGGTGCTGGTTTGACGGTTTTAACTACCGATAACCAGACCTTAATCGCAGTTAGTATGGAAGATATGAAGGATCGTTACAATCATGCGATCGCTAAACGTCTAGCTGCACACACTCAGTCCTAAAAAAGTATCTCGTCTGAAGTCAAAAATTTCACACTTCAGACTTCATACTTCAGACTTCTTAGGGTACTGTTTTAATAAGTGGTTAAAGATTTGTTAAGAATAGACCATAACACTTTCAAAAAGTGAATGCGGAGACGGATTGCTCAAAAGGTTACATACTCACCGTTTGACAACCCAAAATCCCAAATGGTACAGCCACCTCAAGCCATAACCCCAGTGACTTGACACCCCAATCAGGAGCAAAGCCAGCATGATTCCCATTGATTCTGTGACTTCGGATGAATACCCCGAATCTCATTTCAACTCAAATAATGACCGTCCTGACAAGCCCGAAGAAGCTTGCGGTGTCTTTGGAATTTACGCACCAGGAGAAGACGTTGCCAAACTAACCTACTTTGGATTGTATGCCCTCCAGCACAGGGGTCAAGAATCTGCTGGCATTGCCACCTTTGAGGGGACAAAAGTCCATCTGCACAAAGATATGGGCTTGGTGTCTCAAGTCTTCAACGAATCTATTTTAGAAGAATTGCCGGGAAATCTTGCTGTTGGTCATACCCGCTATTCCACCACTGGTTCTAGCCGCAAAGTGAATGCTCAACCTGCTGTAGTTGAGACTCGCTTAGGCAATTTAGCTCTAACACATAACGGTAATCTTGTCAATACAACACAATTACGTGATGAATTGGTTAAGAGCAATTTTAACTTAGTCACGACAACTGACTCAGAAATGATTGCCTTTGCGATCGCCGAAGCAGTCAACGCTGGTGCAGATTGGCTAGACGGCGCAATTCAAGCCTTTCACCGTTGCCAAGGAGCCTTTAGTTTAGTTATTGGTACACCAGTTGGGGTAATGGGAACCCGTGATCCTAACGGTATTCGTCCTTTGGTAATTGGGACTGTGGGGACAAATCCCGTTCGTTATGTCTTGTCTTCGGAAACTTGCGGTTTAGACATTATTGGGGCTGACTACCTACGAGATGTTGAACCGGGAGAATTAGTTTGGATAACCGCAGAAGGTTTGGCTTCCTTCCATTGGAGTCAAAAGCCGCAACGTAAATTGTGCATCTTTGAAATGATTTACTTTGCCCGTCCTGATAGCGTGATGCACAACGAAAGTTTATATAGCTATCGGATGCGCTTAGGCAGACAACTCGCGGCTGAATCTAATGTTGAAGCCGATATTGTGTTTGGCGTACCTGATTCTGGTATCCCCGCAGCGATTGGATTTTCCCAAGCTTCCGGCGTTAGTTATGGCGAAGGCTTGATTAAAAATCGCTATGTTGGGCGTACCTTTATTCAACCAACTCAAACTATGCGCGAGTCTGGTATTCGGATGAAACTCAACCCCCTCAAAGATGTCTTGGCGGGTAAACGAGTTGTGATTGTAGATGATTCAATCGTGCGGGGTACAACCAGCCGCAAATTAGTCAAAGCCTTGCGTGATGCGGGTGCGGCTGAAGTTCACATGCGAATTTCTTCACCCCCTGTCACTCATCCTTGCTTTTATGGCATTGATACTGATAGCCAAGATCAATTAATTGCGGCTACCAAATCCGTTGCCGAAATTGCCCAACAATTAGAAGTAAATTCTCTCGCCTACCTCAGTTGGGAAGGAATGCTGAAAGCAACAGGAGAAGACACCAATAGTTTTTGTTCTGCTTGCTTTACAGGAGATTACCCAGTGGCTATTCCTGAACAAGTGAAGCGTTCTAAATTGATTTTAGAGAAGGTGGTAGTTTAAATTCTCAAAAGAATTCAGAATTCAGGAGTCAGAATTCTGAATGAGAATAGTCTCTAGGCGCTACGGTGTAAACACACATCTGAGTTGAGTGCATCTGTCCCGCCTCGGAATTAATTCCGAGTCTCATAGCGCAAGTTCTCTAAAGAGAACTCAAAAAGGATTTTATTCCAGTCCACTTGAGTGGACTTTGGCTATGAGCCTGGAACTTTAGTTCTAGGCGGGAAGGGCTTCAACATAAAAATTTTGGACTTGTGTATATGCCCGCCGCAGCGCCTTTTAGTAGAGGGAGGCTCTTAGGAAAATTTCTATAGAATTCAAGTTAACCTGTAACCTGTAACCTATCACCTATCACCTGTCATAAACTAAAAATCAAAATAGATGTAAGGTAGACCGCCTTCGGGAGCTAGTAACCAGACAATATAAAAACATAAGGGTACGAAAACCAGCTTGATAGGCCAGTTTAACTCTAGTTTTAATCGACCGTTCACAGCATAGACCAAGGCCATACAAGCCGCTAAAATTCCCAATAACCAAGAGAGTTGATAAGGGCTAATAGTTAAAGCTTCTACATATACTTTTTGGGCGAACTGTGCATCAGCTTTGTGACCCCAAAGGTGCTGAATTGCTAAAGAAGAGTCTTGGAGATTGGGTAAACGAAACCAAATCCAAGAAGTGAAAACCATAAATTGTGTCAATAGCCAAGCGATAAATATACCAATAGGATTTTGCCAGAATTGGGCTAGTTTTTCGTTGCGATCGCTCCAATCATCTGTGATTCGATGTACAGCTAAAGCAATACCGTGGAGAATACCCCACACAAAGAAACCCCAGGCGGAACCGTGCCAAATACCTGCAATTACCATCACCAGGAATAAATTCCAGCAGGTACGCATCAAACCGCGACGAGAACCACCCAAAGGAAAGTAAACATAGTTCCGCAACCAATCACCTAAAGTTATATGCCAGCGTCGCCAAAAATCAGCAATGCTAGTACTAAAGTAAGGAAAATCAAAATTTTCTGGCAAAACTAAACCAAATAGCAACGCTGTACCACGGGCAATATCTACATAGCCATTAAAATCTAAATACAGTTGCAAACCATAGGCAAAAGTCGCCAACCACAAATCCGTACTACCTGCGCGGGGCAAATTTCCAAAACATAAATCAACAAAAATCCCCAAATTATCTGCCAAGAGTCCTTTTTTAATTGCACCTCTAGCAATTAACCATAATGCTTCTGTACCTCTCTCGGCTGTGGGAAATTGCAGTGTATTAAATTGAGTTGCTAAGTTGTGATAGCGGGTAATTGGCCCGGAAATTAGTTTGGCAAAAAAGAGTTTATATGTCGCAAATTTGAGAAAATGGTCAGTAGCTGGAGCGCCGCGATAAACATCTATTAAATAAGCAATACACTCAAAGGTAAAAAATGAAATTCCCAACGGTGCAATAACTTTAAAAGATGTTTCTGGTGAACTTATTTGGATAGGAAAAACTAAGTTTAATATCGGCGAAATATATTTAAATCCTAGAAGTAATAAAACATTTAATACTATACCTAGCGATAACAATTTCAGACGGCGACTATTCCAATCAGCATTGGCATACTGCCATTCTTCATTAGATATGCGCCAATCAAGACTATGGTCTCCCGGCGAAGTATTTTTGCCGATTTCTCTGCCTAAGCGAAAGTTAATAAAGGTCAGTGCTAATAACAGTGGGATGTATTGAATACTCCAAGAAGCATAAAAGGCAATACTAGCAATTAATAAAATCCACAATCGCCATTTTTGTTCGGCAACAGTCCAGTAGATACCTAATATACCCAGCAGAAATATGGCGTAAGAAATTGAAATAAAGTTCATATTTTGGTCATTGGTCAATTGTCATTTGTCATTTGTCATTTGCTATAAAGCAGGAGGTAGTGGTTCGGCTATACCTCATTACTCAAAACGTACACTGAGCGGAGTCGAAGTGTACATTACTCAGCACTTACTTTGTAGGCCAAGAAATCACCGGGTCGATCGCTAATTTTTTCGAGACTTCATAAGCACCAAAGCGATTCAGATGGCTGGGGTCAGAGAAATAGTCATTTTTCCTGGGCCAAAGTTGGCTAAAATCCCGATAAATAAAATTAGGATTTGTGGCTAACCGAATCATATATTGTTGAAATTCTTGCTCGTATTTCTTGCGAATTGGATCTAAATATTCGGCGGTAAGAGGCATATTAATAAATACGAGAGGAATTTGCTGCGCCTGCGTAAACTTCAAAACTTCTTGAAAGGCGGCATCTTGATTGCCTTCGATCTGAAATGATTTGTAGTCATTGTCATAATTACCTGTGACTCTGGGATGTTTTTGATAGTATCGCGCTGGGTTGAAACGCACAGATAAAGGTAAGAAGCCATCAAAATCAACTGATTGCAGTGAAGTTTCATCATCTGAACTTTCAGTAACCGATTCTGTTGATTGATTGTCTTTGGAATTGCGATCGCTAATTAATGGCAAACTATCCAGTTGTTGATGTAACAGAGATTTAAGCTGGTTACGATTTTGATAGGTACTGGAAAAAGCCCCTAGAATTTGATTTAACCCATTATTAATCGCTTGATAGCTAGTAATTTCATCTGGTTTTTTTGTGGTTTTTTGCTTGTCTGGTGATTTTGCTGGATTGTTAGCAGCTTCTTCATTAGCGTCAGTATTCTGGGCTTTTTCCAGGATTTTTTGATAACCGGGGGAAGCCGCGATCGCATTAAAGGTAATATCGTCTCGACCACTGTTAAAAGCGCGAGAACCATCAGCCCACAGAATCACTTTGGGTAATTCTGATACCTCCAGGACTTGACGAATAATAAAATCGACAACTTGGGCTGTTGCACCATTCACCCCAAAGTTGAACACCTCAATATTTGGGTATCCTTGTTTGGCTAAACCTTTGGCTAATGCCGCCGGGTCAACACCGCGCAAAGCCCGCGAAGAACCAATAATTAAAATATCTGGGGGACTGCCTTTAATATTTAATTGTTGGCGGTATAAAGCTAGTTGTTCGTCTAATTGCCGCGCATTAAAACTGGGCATTTGCGATCGCGCTGCTAATAAAATTGCCGATGCTGTGGCTTTTTCTTTTAATGGTGCGGCTGTTAAATCTGTCGCCTCTGGATCATCTTCATTCACAGTAAACCCAGAAGCGTTGAAGCCAGAATTTTTCGACCCTGATAATTTCTGCCCAGAGGAATTATTCAATAATTCGATTTTTTCTTGATGTTTGGGTTTGCGTGGGGGCTTTGGTTCGGCATGGGCAGCCGCTACACTAGCCTGTGGTGGAGGTACTGTCCGCGCCACAATTTGACCGCTAATCCAATCGGTTTGCAGTGTCAGCAATAATCCTAATGTTCCCCAAACCAAAGCCACTTTCAGTCCGCCTTGTAAATCGGGGTCGGCGGCGCTTGACTGACCAGATTCAGTAAATATTTGTGTACCTAAGAGGAAATTTTTAATTGCCGTGCTGGTGCTGACAACCCAATCTCGCGCGACTTCTGTAACAAAATTTTGAACTTCTTCGGAAGTTAAATCAGGGCGAAAAATCGGTTCTTGACCGTCTTTAACTATCAATTCACCCACATATTCCGAGGTGGCGGCAAACTCTGGGGTGGCTTCGGGTACTAAACGTTGGCGTTGGACAAAATCTGCGCCATGATGCCAAACTGGTTCTTTATTACCAGCCCGACGACCGTAAACCCTCACCCCAGTGATTCCAGGTAACTTTAACTGCCGGACAAACTGGGTAACTTTATTGGCGACTTGTTTGCGGTTGGGACAGACAGGCGCATCACACATAATGTGCAGCAAGTCGCCTTTGTGAAGTAAAAGGACACGTATCCCGCCTGTTTTCAAGCGCCATTCTAAATCGGTATTGAGTAAGCGTTCTAATAAGAAATGCGTGGCTGGTTCATCGCCCCTAGTGGCTAACTCTAAAGCGGAAGTCGCCAAGGCTGGATGTTGTGCCGCAGGTAGGGAAATCCAATCAATCCAAGCTGGTTGCTTTTGGGCAGTTTTTTGACCGTATATCGTCGCGCCAAGAATGCCTTGAGGTGCGATCGCTTCTAGGTGCGATACGATGATATCCAGACATTGAGTTTTATCGGGTGCAGGTGCATCTTCTAGCGGATCAAACGCAGGGGAGCAGAAAAGGTGTAAAGTTGATTCTTTGAGAGATGCTTGGACGGTAACTTTAAATTCTAATAATACTTCTGTTAACAGCCGAGCGATCGCTTGTATATCTCCCCAACGCGCCCATTCTTTCAGCATTACTTCTGGGGGCGTTAAATCTACCCGCAGTACCCAATCATTATTTGTTTCACCACTGACTTGGGCGGTAATGACTGCATCTTGATAGCCCGTCAACTTTAATAGTCGCAGTTTTTGGGCAATGGTTTCGGCTAATAAGGAAGAATCTGGACTATAGACAGATTGACAAAAAACCCAGAGACGATTTGTGGGGGCTTGGGTTTTGTCTTTGGGTTGGTGTGGCTTAATTTTGACTTGAACTCCCACACCCAAAGAACTGAGAGTTTCACTGAGATAATGAGCGATCGCATTCGGGTCGCCGCGACGGGCTAAACTCTCATTTGATATAATTAGCGACCCACCCGGCTGTGATGCTTCCGCGTCTTTGAGGGCTTGTTCTACCTGTTCTAAATGCTTGTCTAATTGATTTAGATGTACCCGATGACACCATTCGGGGCGATTTTCGCCCTTTTTTCGCCCATAAACCAATACTTGGTATATTGAGGGTTGTTCGTTATTGGTTAAGACATCTAAATCTGTTTGCTGGAGTGCGTGAAGCAAATCAGCAAGAGTGCGCCAGCGTAGAGGACACTCTATCGCTTCACAAAGAATGTGTAGGTCATTTCCCCGCAACCGGACTTTCACCCCTAAAGTGTTAATCCCTGTTGCTTGGCTTACCCATTGCACTAATATTTGCTGGCTATCTACTAATAGTTTTTTCATGGGCAGTTAACTTTACAGGAAGCGAGTATTCGGGGGTATTGCCTGCACTTGTAAACTAGAACCATAATGTCTATCACATTTTGCTGTTTTTTTTTAACACTTTTGTTACCTTCTGTGCTTGCAAAATAGGCCAAGATAGTCTTATATCGTTGCAAGTCATACAGATTTTGAGTTTTGCGTTTCATTTTCCTCGTTCGCCAACCACCAAAAATTAGCAATGCCTCCTATCACCTCCCAATCTTCACCCAACCCCGGACTAAATCTGGTTTTGTTTAGCATTCCCCAATCTTTTATCCTCGAAATAGGTACAGCGTCTATACTACTGCTGCTGACAAGCGAAAAGTTCACACTCAAAGCCCTAGAATCTATCGGGCAAGCAAGTGAAGAATTGTTTCGCGGCGATCGCTTACCGATTCTTCCCTTTCCCAGTCACAATGAATTAACCAATAAAAGCTAAAACTTATACTTTAAAAAATAAATCGCTCATAGAAAACAATGAGCGTAAATCACAAAGTTCAAAAATGTAAACAGTAATTGGCTTTACAAGAGAAGCAAATATGAGTTCGCTTTTATACTCTGTGTCACACGCTGCGAATTATTACCCTGCATCAGAATTGTTTTTACGTCGTCGTCTCCAAATCGTTGAAGAATTATGGGAGAACGTCTTGCGGCAAGAATGCGGACAGAAAATGGTAGATTTGTTGGGGCAGTTGCGCGATTTGTGTTCGCCAGAAGGACAAGCCACCAACGACCAAGCATCCGCCGCCGTTAAACTGATTGAACAACTGAATATTAATGAAGCCATTCGGGCAGCAAGGGCTTTTGCGCTTTATTTTCAGCTAATTAACATTATTGAGCAAGAATATGAGCAGAAGCAGCAACTTACCCGCTACTCCGAAATAGACGATCAAATTACCACCACTTCTGACACCATGTCAGAAAGTACCTATTCCTCCAACGATAAAGAAGATGATGCCTTTGTCAACAAAGGTATCGGTTCAGATTTGTTGGCTAAAAGCTGGGTGGGCAAAATGCAAAATAAACAAAAAGGCACTTTTGCCACGCTGTTTCCTTATTTGTATGATTTGAATGTCCCACCCCAACAAATTCAGCGTTTAATTTCCCAGTTAGATGTGCGCTTGGTGTTCACCGCCCACCCCACAGAAATTGTCCGTCACACCATCCGCGATAAACAAAGACAAGTTGTCAATCTCCTGCAACAAATGGACGCAGTGGAAAATCGTGTTGGTGCGTATCCTTGGGAGTCAGGGGAGTTACGCGAAAAGCTACTAGAAGAAATTCGCCTCTGGTGGCGTACCGATGAACTCCACCAATTTAAACCCACAGTGTTAGATGAAGTAGATTACGCCCTGCACTACTTCCAAGAAGTCTTATTTGATGGTATTCCCCAACTGCATAAACGGTTTAAATATGCTTTGGGTAAAACCTTTGATTGGTTAGAACCGCCCCGGAAAAACTTTTGTTCCTTTGGTTCTTGGGTAGGTTCCGATAGAGATGGGAACCCCTCAGTGACACCGGAAATTACCTGGAAAACAGCTTGCTATCAGCGCAAAATGGTGCTGGAACGCTATATTCAGTCAGTCAAAAAGCTGATTGAATTATTAAGCATCTCGATGCACTGGAGTGATGTTTTACCAGATTTACTCGAATCGCTGGAATTAGATCAGTCCCAGTTAAGTGATATATATGATGCTTTAGCGTTGCGTTATCGCCAAGAACCTTATCGGTTGAAGTTGTCTTATGTATTGAGACGGTTAGAAAATACCCGCGATCGCAATTTAGCATTATATAAACGGGAAACGCCCAGCAACGAAGATGCACCAATGTATCGTTCTGGGGCAGATTTCTTGGCAGAATTACGACTAATTCAACGTAATTTGAGCGAAACGGGCTTAAGTTGCCGAGAACTGGATAATTTGATTTGTCAAGTCGAAATCTTTGACTTTAACTTGACACAGTTAGATATCCGCCAAGAATCAACCCGCCATTCGGATGCGCTAAATGAAATTTTGGACTATCTGCAAGTTTTACCCCAAGCATACAACGACCTCTCAGAAGAACAGCGCGTGGCTTGGTTAACTTCCGAATTGCAAACCCGCCGCCCCTTAATTCCGGCGGAGTTGCCATTTTCCGAAAAAACCAACGATATCATTGAAACCTTCCGAATTTTGCGAACGCTGCAACAAGAGTTTGGTGTTAACATTTGCCAAACTTACATTATTAGTATGTGCCGTCAAGTCAGCGACGTACTAGAAGTTTTACTCTTAGCCAAAGAAGCAAGATTATTTGACCCAGCCATTGCTGTTGGCACAATTCAAGTTGTACCGTTATTTGAAACCGTAGAAGACTTACAGCGTTCCCGCAGCATTATGCGTCAGCTGTTTGAACTTCCCTCGTATCGGGCTTTATTGGCTGGCGGCTACGAAAATATTCAGCAAAGACTTTCTGATGCTGAAGCAAATCCCCATTCCACAATTACACCCGACTTACAAGAAGTCATGTTGGGATATTCCGACAGTAACAAAGACTCTGGCTTCTTAAGTAGCAACTGGGAAATTCACAAAGCCCAAAAATCATTGCAGAAAATCGCCGAAGAATATGGTGTTGATTTAAGAATTTTCCACGGTCGCGGCGGTTCTGTGGGTAGAGGTGGCGGCCCTGCTTACGAGGCGATTTTGGCACAGCCAGGCCACAGTATTAACGGGCGAATTAAAATTACCGAACAAGGGGAAGTCTTAGCTTCTAAATATTCCTTGGTGGACTTGGCGTTATACAACTTAGAAACCGTCACCACTGCGGTAATTCAAGCCAGTTTGCTGCGGACAGGGTTTGATGATATTGAACCTTGGAACGACATTATGGAAGAACTAGCAGCGCGATCGCGGCAACATTATCGTGCTTTAATCTACGAACAACCAGATTTCATTGACTTTTTCAACCAAGTCACCCCCATTGAAGAAATTAGCCAACTGCAAATCAGTTCTCGCCCCGCACGTCGTCCTTCAGGAAAGAAAGATTTAAGCAGTTTACGGGCGATTCCTTGGGTATTTAGCTGGACACAAACCAGAGTTTTACTACCTTCTTGGTATGGTGTTGGAACAGCTTTGCAAGAATTTTTGAATGAAGAACCAGAAGAACACCTGAAATTACTCCGCTACTTTTATATGAAGTGGCCGTTCTTCAAAATGGTTATTTCCAAAGCAGAAATGACACTGGCGAAAGTCGATATCCAAATGGCGCGACACTACGTCCAGGAATTATCCAACCCAGAAGACAAAGAACGCTTCGAGGTAGTCTTTGAGCAAATCGCCAGTGAATACTATCTCACAAAAGATTTCGTCCTGAAAATCACTGGTCACACTCGACTGTTAGATGGTGATCCGGTATTGCAGCGTTCAGTACAATTACGTAATGGGACAATTGTACCGCTAGGGTTCATCCAGGTTTCATTACTCAAACGCCTGCGCCAAGCCAAAAATACTACAGCTACCTCTGGTGTGATTCACTCCCGTTACAGCAAAGGCGAATTACTCCGGGGCGCACTGTTAACCATTAATGGTATTGCTGCGGGAATGCGAAATACTGGCTGATCTGCTGCTTCGAGTCCTTTGTCAATGGTCATTCGTTCTCTAGTGACCATTGACTAGGGAAAGGGGACAAGGTAGACAAGGTAGACAAGGTAGACAAGGTAGAAGACTTCAGACTTCAATTGCGCGATCGCAAGTTATGCAAATTTCTCCAGGAATTGGTACTAGTATCAAAACAATGCCAAGTACCGTCCTTGGTATCCTGATAACAAAACAAAGTGCGATCGCCACTGTATAAATTATCGGTTAAATAGTATACTAGCCCCCGGAATGGATATGTTTTGCGACTTAAACGTTTAGCTACAGCTTGATTGGGGCATTCCACAATAAATACTGGTTTTTTGTTCAAGTGAGCTAAAGAGAATATACACATACGCAAAATCGCTCTCAGCCAACTTTCGGAATTATCAAAATAGTCATCAATAATCCTGTTAGTTAGTGCTTTTTCGAGGGTGCGATCGTTGTTTTGAGAGATGTGAGCCTCAGACATAGCCTCACCTATTCCTATACCGATGGTTCGAGGTTAATCCAAAATTTCTCAAAATGCCAAGGGTCTAGTCCTGGTAAAATCTACCCAGAGCAAAGAAAGAGCAAATAGCCATAACTGCTGAAACTAATCAAGCAAATTCCCCAACTACAGGTGCAGATGCCATTGACCAAGCGATCGCTAAAGGGATAGATTTTGATGGAACGCCCATTCCTAGTGCCAAGCTAGACCTTTATCATCAAGTCATATATTCCCACAGCAACCCTTCATGCGCCGAGATTCGATTTTTTACAAATTATTCCAACAATCTCCTACTTTATTATTTGAACTCTTAACAAATCCTCCAGCAAATGCAGGTGAATATAAATTTGACTCAGTAGCTGTCAAAGAACCTAAGTTTGAAATTGATGGAGTATTCTTACCACCAGAAAATGCCAGTCCGGGTATTGTCTATTTCTGTGAGGTGCAGTTTCAAAAAGATGAAAAGCTTTATGAAAGAGTATTTGCAGAATCTTCGCTGTATTTTTACCGCAACCGTGACAGATTTAGTGATTGGCAAGCAGTGATAATTTATCCATCACGTAGTATTGAACAGAGTGATACTCATCCTCACAGAACATTACTCAACGGCAACCAAGTACATCGAGTATATTTGGATGAGTTGGGAGAAATTCGTTCTTTACCTTTGTGGGTAGCGGTAATGGTATTAACTACCCTAGAAGAAGAACAAGCCCCCACAGAAGCTAGGTATTTATTAGCAAGAAGTCGTCAAGAAGCTTCTTCATTAACAAGTCGTGCCATAATTGAAATCATCACGACAATCATGACATATCGGTTTGAGCAACTGAGTCTAAGAGAGGTGGAGTCAATGTTAGACATCACACTGAAGAAAACGAGAGTTTATCAGGAAATTAAAGAAGAAGTTCAAGAAGAAGCACGAGAGCAAGGACGAGAGGAAGGACGAGAGGAAGGACGAGAGGAAGGACGAGAACAAACACGAGAAGCGACAGCGAATATTATTATCAGACAATTAACCAAGCGGTTTGGAGAACTTACCCAAGAGACGCGTTCTATGGTTGCGGGTTTGCCATTGCAAATGTTGGAAGATTTGGGTGAAGCATGGCTCGATTTTACAGGCGTAGCTGATTTACAGGCTTGGTTACGGGCGCGAATTAATTAAATGTACAAAATTTGAGAGTAATTTTACTGTTTGGTGAGCATGGGCGATCGCTTGTTGTACTTTACCAAAGAAGGGCGATCTCATTTTTATTGTCTCACTGTGAGAATATGGAATCATGAGAAAAAACTTCTTCATCATACTGACCAAATTCGTCGCTCCTCTCGCTCTGTCTGTGCAAATATGGCAGAGGCTTGGAGAAACCGGCGATATAAAGCCGCTTTTGTCGCTAAACTCAATGATTGTGAAGCAGAGGCAGCAGAAATTCAAGTTTGGTTAAAGTTTGCTGTGAAATGTCAATATCTTACCGTTGAACAAGGAAGAGAACTCTACGCTCCTTACAATCAAGTCCTTAGTGGGTTAGTCAAGATGATTACCCATGCAGATGATTGGTTACTTGACTAAATTCCCAAACCTCCCACACCCCCCACACTCCCCACACCTCCCACACTCCCCACCCCCAGCCTCAACAGATAATCTTTGTGCATCAGTCCTGGTAAAATCTACCCAGAGCAAAGAAAGAGCAAATAGCCATGACTGCTGAAACTAATCAAGTAAATTCCACAACCAAGGGTGCAGATGCGATTGATGAAGCGATCGCTAAAGGGATAGATTTTGATGGAAGTCCCATTCCTAGTGCCAAGCTAGACCTTTATCATCAAGTCATGGCCTTAGAAGCAAATAGACAGCGTAGTGGCGTTTCTAATACCATGCGATCGCGGATTGTGCGAATCGGTGCAAAACATATCCCCCAACCAGAACTTGACCAAAAACTCATCGATGCTGGTTTTGCGCCCTTAAAGGAAAAAGAAATCGCCTTTTTCTACGGTGGGAAGTAATTAATTCAGGACTTACATACAAAGTTGGTCTGTCAAGAATGGGTGTAGGGATGGGTAAGGCGCACCAAGATTGTCTGTTGAGGCTGGGTGTATGGGTGTATGGGTTGGGTTTACAAAGATTGTCTGTTGAGACTGGGTATAGGAGTGTATGGGTTTTGCTCACCTAAACCCCCCGGTTACTGAGCGCAGCCGTTCGCGGAGCGTCTCGCAGAGAAGTACACCCTCACACCGTTCTCAAACACCCTCACACCCTTACACCCTTTTCAAACAATCCTCTCCCAAACCTTTGATTTTTCGTCATCATGACAGATGTCTCTTTACCCATTAACCTCTGGGAATATGAACAGTTAGCCAAACAGCATCTCTCGCAGATGGCTTTTGATTATTACAGTAGTGGTGCTTGGGATGAAATTACACTACGAGATAACCGCACTGCTTTTGAACGCATAAAATTGCGTCCTCGGATGTTGGTAGATGTGAGCGATCGCAATTTAAGCACCGCTATTTTAGGAAAGCCTTTACAACTACCCATATTAATTGCACCGATGGCGTTTCAGTGTCTAGCCCATCCCCAGGGAGAACTAGCCACAACCTTAGCCGCAGCTACCGCAGGTGTGGGTATGGTCTTGAGTACAATGGCTACCAAAAGCTTAGAAGAAGTGGCGGCGGTAGGTTACAAACATAATGCCTTGCAATGGTTCCAACTGTATATCCATAAAGACCGAGCCTTAACGCGGAATTTAGTAGAAAGAGCTTACGCCGCAGGTTATCAAGCCCTGTGTGTAACTGTGGATGCGCCAATTTTGGGACGACGAGAGCGAGATGTGCGGAACACCTTTAGCTTACCCCCTGGATTGCAATTGGCGAATATTACCAATATTTCCGGGTTGAATATTCCCCAAGAATCAGCAGAATCTGGATTGTTTACTTATTTTGCCCAGCAATTAAACCCGGCTGTAACCTGGCATGACTTGGAATGGTTGCAGTCCTTATCGCCACTACCTTTGGTACTCAAAGGTATTTTACGCGCTGATGATGCGATGCGAGCAGTTGAGCATGGAGCCAAAGCAATTGTAGTTTCTAATCATGGTGGCAGACAACTCGATGGTGCGATCGCCTCTTTAGATGCACTGGCTGAAATAGTTGCTGCTGTAGATAATCAAGCCGAAGTGCTAGTAGATGGCGGGATTCGTCGTGGTACAGACATCCTCAAAGCCTTGGCTTTAGGCGCAAAAGCTGTTCTAATCGGTCGCCCCGTACTCTGGGGATTAGCTGTCGCAGGACAAGTTGGCGTATCCCATATCATCTCCCTGCTACAAGATGAATTAAGTGTAGCGATGGCTCTGAGTGGCTGCACATCCATACAAGATATTGACCCTAGTTTAGTCACTTTCAAACACTAACCCGCAAAATTACTTGCAGAGAAGTTGATGGATATGCTATATTAGGAAAGTTGCACCCAAGGGCGGGTGGCGAAACTGGTAGACGCACCACACTCAAAATGTGGCGACCTTGCGGTCATAGGAGTTCGATTCTCCTCCTGCCCATTATTAAAACTATTTTGTTACCTTTAGCAAATGTACAGTGACTTATTATTTGTCATCGGTGACACATTATTGTCGTTGGTGACAAATTCTTGTCTTCTTAGGCTCAATCCCGGTTGTAGGGAACTAGTGACAAATTATTGTCAGCCTTAATATGCTTTTCATTAGCATACTTCTTAAAGTAACTGCTCAAATAAGCTTTGTAAACTTGATTTTGCAAAAAAATATATAGTAAGAGAATCGAACTCCTATCTTTCAACCCTCGATTTAAATTGGCAATCTCTCAATTACAAGTCAATCTTTTAACCTATCCTGTGCTATTAGAGTTATTGTCTCTTGACCACTGTGATGTATGGGAGAGAATACGATTATCGCTTTCAACCCACCTTGTACTAGAAGGGTTGTTGTCACAGGAGTATCTTCTGGTTGAATTACCTGATACTCTCTTTCAACCCACCCTGTACTAGAAGGGTTGTTGTCACAATTGCATAGCTTCAATAATTACTGGCTTTTTTCTACTTTCAACCCACCCTGTACTAGAAGGGTTGTTGTCACGCCAATTGCTAGGCCAGTCTACAATGTCGAATACCTTTCAACCCACCCTGTACTAGAAGGGTTGTTGTCACGTATTTATCAAAGTACAAAATATTCGCCTCTACCCTTTCAACCCACCCTGTACTAGAAGGGTTGTTGTCACACAATATCCCATCCAGGAATCTCGCACTTACTTACACTTTCAACCCACCCTGTACTAGAAGGGTTGTTGTCACTATCGGCAACATGGGTAATTCTATGGGTAGGGTCAAAAAACTTTCAACCCACCCTGTACTAGAAGGGTTGTTGTCACTCTTCATCTACAGCTAGGCGATCGCCATCCACGGACTTTCAACCCACCCTGTACTAGAAGGGTTGTTGTCACATCGCTGCTGCTAAGGATATTGAAAAGAATTTTAACTTTCAACCCACCCTGTACTAGAAGGGTTGTTGTCACACCCAAGTTTTCACAGCAGCAAAAGTCTTTAGTGTATGAGCCTTTCAACCCACCCTGTACTAGAAGGGTTGTTGTCACCAACCTAGCTCCAAAACATTGTAGGGCAAAGTTTCCAGATGCCTCTAGCGCGGATGTTTCCCAATTTTCTATTTGAGCCTCAGTCTCAAAAATCATGTTCTGGGAAAAAACGATGAAATTCAGACTGGACAAGCAATTTGGAACTTGCGCGGAACTCTTCAAAATTTTGCCCTAATTCAAAGCCCTTCAAATAAAGAATTGGGGAGGGTTCCCCCTTGATCGGGGGTGATTGGGTAGCCACTACAGCAGTACATCCGCGCCCTTATTGCTGGGAGCGCACCTATCCTATCCGAAGATAGCAGCATCAGGGTGAGCAGCTACCAGGGTCAGAAAGCAAGACTGTATTGCTACAGTCAAACTAACCCTCATTTAACACAGTTTAGAGGCTGCAAGCAGCATGAACTGCGGCGCTATTGATTATTTTATTGTCAAGGTTCAGATATTTGTCAACTTCGCCTAGCTAGGCGGAGATTATAAGCACAGAGGGCTAATTCTTTTGCTTTATCCTGGGGGCTGCCACGAACAGGTTGTTGACCTTCCTCAACCACAATTCCTGTCTGAGCAGCTTTACTCTGAATACTCTGAATTAATCTGCCATAGCTCCATGAATGGACATTGACTCGATATTGTTTGGCGTATTTTTGCTGGATTTCTACGGAGCCAGGACATTTTGTTTCAGCTAGAGCTTGAATTTCACATTGGATAATCTCTCGCATATCACCTAACTTAGGCAAGACAATACTGCCAGCTTTGTAAGTTTGCGCGATCGCTACAATTTCTTTAGCCAACAATCTGTCCACATACTGCCCTAACTCAGATGTCCCGAACTGATTAGGAGAAAAACTTTTTTGTGCTTTATGGCGTTCATGGGATAGCGATCGCTGTTGTCGTCGCTGACGATTTAGCAAGTCATAATTGTCCCCTAGTAATTGCCTGATGCTATGGTAAGCCAAAACTTTGTTTGCGATCGCATCGACTACGGCTATAGTTGCAGGTTTTTCTAACCCCAAGCTTACTCCAACCAATATGTGTGATTGACCTTGGTACAGGGGTTTACTAGGACGCTCGAAGGAATTATTTATGCGAGTTAGTGTAGATTGTTTACGCTGAATAAAAGCTTGCTGAGTAATACTCAGGTCTGTCTTTTCTTTCATCTTGGTGATGAATTTGGTAATCTCGTGTGCTTTCTCTTGGCGAACTTGTTCTGTTCCTTCAGCACTCCACAGGCGATTGTCTACACAGCAATAAAGGGTCAATCGGTTAATTTGCCAAGGTTCACCTTTACCTTCACCTTCTTGCCAAGCTAAACGACCATTTCTGAGAGTGAACAAACCGCTAGAATGTTGATGTCTGCTTTGGCGTTTCGTCTGTTGGTCTTCTAAGAACCTTTTAAACCAATGTAATTGGCGGCGATCGCAGTACACTTCAAAAGTTAAATCACTCAAGCCGTTGAAGTGAACACACAGCCTACCTTTTTTGTTTATTGACCAAACAAGGTCTTCGTTCGTTTCAAAAATCAAGGGAAATGGCAGAGAACTTGACTGAGTTAACAAAATATCTTGCCAGCGTTTAGCTTCGGCATTGTCTTCTGGAACAGTTTTTGTAGCAGTGAAGAGTGTTTCTAACCATTTAGCATTGGTTAAGTCCCGACCTTTAGGAATTCGACTGGTTAGTTTTTCTGTGAGTCTTTGAATTTGGATTTCTAATTTACGGCGGCGTTTGGCAAATTTTTCTGGGTCTTCTTCTTTATTATTGAGTTTGCAGCCATTTTTCAGCAGATAGCTAATGGCACTACGGCTGAGTATATCGTCAGTTTCTTGGTAAGCATCAAATAATTTATGAGATAAACTCCTGTCAGGATTTGAAGCAGATAACTTTTTTGATTTCTTTGCCTTTCCTCTTTTAGCTACAGGAGGATTAGGCTCAGATTCTGACGTAGCTATTGCCAAAATTTCAGCAGCTTTAGTACGAATAGCCTCTAAGCTGCAACCACTAATTTCTACTAATTCAGCATCGCTGTTGAGTATTTCTAGCCAGCGTATTTTGCCGTCAAGCTGCTGCTGTAGGCGTTTTTGAATGGCTAACCAAGATTTGTAAATGTAATCCACAACATGAATTGCAGATAAATACAAACGGCTTGGCTGTCCGACAAAACGAGGGTCAGTTTTCAAGGATTGGCAAAGTTGGTTAACAACGGTTGAGGGCAGTTTGCCATTTTTTCGCCACTTCTCAAAATCTGGATGTTCACTAAGCTGTTGAAGCAGTTCGTTAATTAAAGGTGTGTTTAATTCTGCCATCAACTTCCAGAGTTGTTGACGGGTAGATTCACTAGCAATTAGGCGACTTTGAATAGTGATTTGGCTCATAAAAATAAAATATCACAAAAACACATTGTGTTATATAAAAATATAATGTGTTTTAAGAGATGCTTCTATAGGATGTATCTTATGGAAGACAAGTTCTACACAAGCACACAAGCATCAGAAATTACTCATTGCTCTCGCCGCCAGTTGCAGTATTGGCGAGAGAAGGGAGTGATAGTACCTACGGTTAACAGTAGTGGCAAAGGTCGTAATGTTTACTACTCTAAAGCTGACTTACTGGCATTAACAGTAATGGAGCAATTATTGTCAATTGGTTTAAATTTTGAGGTTTGCCATGCAGCATTGGTAACACTACGCGAACGGGAACCTTGGTTATTTGATGAGTCTGTCCCAGAAGAAAAGATGAAGCGGCTCATGTTATTACCCACGAGATCGCCTGAACAACCTTTGCAATTAGCGGAGTTTGATAAGCAAGTGGCACTAGAAGCACTTTGCCAGGGACAAACTGTAATTCCTTTTTGGAGCGATCTCATTCATCAACAATTAAGAGAAAATCTTAAAAGCTTTAGTAGCTAGTTTGGCTTTGAATACTAAGTTATGTGTTTGCCACGTAGCATAAAGCTAGATTTATGTTTGCTGTCACAAACTCCTCTATTTAACCAAGTCAGCGATTTTGATGCTGATAGCTTAATAGTTCTTGAGAGCTTCGGGATGAAGCTTATACTCTCTGCCATTCCCGTGATGATTCTCTTCGACAAAATCCTGAAAGGATTCAAAACTTAAACTTTTGCCCATTGCCTTTCCAATTAGGGTCAGCAAATTGTTTGCCCGCAGATGAAAGAAAGCTTCAAAATCATCTCGGCGCAAAGTTGTTGGAGAGATAGCGTGCGATCGCAATATTTCATCTAGTCTTCTAGCTGATGTTCCAGTATTTTCAAACTCTTCTAAATAAACTGAAGGTGCTTTACTACCAATCTTTTTATTTGTTTTGGCACTTAAAGGTGTACGGTTAATCAAGCAGTTATATTTTTTGGGTTCAATGCCTTTTTTGCGACACCATCCCACAGGGAAGATATGGTGCGAATCTATCTGTTCTTCAAAATAAATCACATCATTGATTTCTTCCCCAGTACACCAATCAATTGCCCCCTCACGTCTTAGTAAAGCCGCTAAACCTTGATATACTGCACCGTAACGTTTTCTAACGCTAATCAACCTATCAAAAGAAAAATCTGCTTGCACAATAGTAAGCGGCAGTGAGCCACCTGATAACCAATCTGGTACTTCTATCACGTCTCGCCCGGCTCGTGCCTCATACCAACGTGTATATACTTCACCAAACATCCCACACCATAACCAGCGTTCTAGCATAGAACGTATATGAGAAGAACGGGAACGCTCTCCCAAAACAGTAAAAATGGCACTGAGGATGACTAATTGAATGGGATAGGCTAAATCATCTGCATCAAAGATTTTTTGACTATGAAGGAAACGAGCAGATTCTTCAAAACCCCTAGAAATTGGATCAGCCCATTTTTGATATTCTTCTTTGGTGAGTTTGAGAACTTCAGCGCGATCGCAAGCAACACCTGGTAATTTATCGATGTTCCCGCCTTTTTTAATAGCTTCCATCCTCTTGGCATAACTAGCTATTAACGTAACTGCTTGTACAAAATCAGTGCTGCGGAGCTTACGCAATACTTTTAAAGATTGGAAGCGATTTTCGCGCTGTTTCCAATCATCTCTCAAACTGAAGTCAGCAGTGCAATAGCTGGAACTCATTAAATCGAAGTAATTGAGGTCACAGCCAGAAGTGTTTGTATCTTCAAAGACTTGGCAAACTGCTTCTTTTGGTAAGGAGTCACGTAGTTGGATCACAGGTATTTGATAATGCTCAAATTTCTTGAGAACTTCCAGTTCTAAAGTGTCAATTAGTTCCAGTTTTTGGGCATCGTATTGCCAATATTTAGAAAATTTACTTCTCCACTCAGAAAAAAAGAACACTTTAGATAAGGGAAACAAGAGGGCTTTATATTCTTTTTCAGGAGTAGAGCAGTCAACCAATCCCCCTGTGAAGGTGCGCGTAATTCTGGATTCAGGTAAGGCAATAATTGCATTAAGGCGATCGCATTCTGGATCGAGGCATTTTTCAATATCCAGGTAGTACCACTTTTTGATAGTTTTCTGGTTTTTTTGGTCTTTGATGATGACTGGTTGTTCAGACAGTAGCACCATAAATGCAGTTGTCAGGCGTTGCTGTCCATCAAGAATTAACAAGTTTGGCAGATGATTTGGTGGTGTTAACACTCCATCAACAAGACGTGGTTTAAATTGTCGGTGTTGATGACCTTGCTGAAGCATCATGACTGCGCCAATAGGATAAGCCAAAGATATGCTGGCTAATAGACGACGCACATGAGTATCATCCCAAACCCAATCCCGTTGAAAATCTGGCAGTTGGATGCGTCCAGTTTTAATGTCTTTCATGACATCAAGGAGAAAATACTTGGTGATGTCAAAGGTAGAGATGGAGTTCATTTGATGTTCTGTCATTTTTGCCATCAAGAAAGATGCGACTGTTCACGAAAGTAGGTAGGTCTTTAGGCCAGCCTAAGATTACCCTTGTAGTGAAAACAAGGGGTTTTTGGGGCAGTTGGTCGTGAGTCGCGATCGCTTTTGTTTATTCTTGAGGAAAGTCTGGAGGTAAAGTCACAATTCCTTGTGCAACAAGCTGTCTAAATTGGTTGATCAGGTCTGCTTGCCGTAATATGCGAGTAATATATTTAGGTCGCCGACGAAAGTCCGTTCCCCAGTCTTTAACGGTTTTTGGGCTAGTACCTGTAACTTGCGCGATCGCATTGATGCAGGCTTTACGATAATTGCGGCCTGGTTCCTGATTTACCCAACGGCGACAATACTCAGTCGGTTCAAGGGGCAACTGACGGAGTAGATCAATTGGATGATTATTTTGATGGGAGTTTCTCCCAGTCTGCATCTTCGGTCTTGATGAGTCAGATTAAGCTGGCAGAGGCAGGGAGTATTGGAAATGGCAGTAAGCTAAACTTTTACTCCTATAAATCCTGTGCTTGCTGAACCCAAATTAGAAAATATCTGCTCACAGTACAAGTATTTTAGTCACGAATCACGACCAAATTATTTTTGAGGATAATCAGGAGGTAAGACTATTTTTCTAATTTGGTTAAGCATATCTGCCATACGTAGTATATGCACTACATAGTTTGGTCGCCTCTCAAAGTTTTGACCCCAATTTCCTATAGTCCTCTCACTTAGCCCGGTTGCTTCAGCTAGAGCAGCAATACAGGCTTTCCTGTATCCCCGTTCCTCCGAGGACATCTCAACCCATCGTTGGCAATATTCCAAAGGCTCCAAAGGCAAGTCACTGAGCGCATCGATTCTATATTGAGTTGTCTGGGGATTGCTGTCTATTACCCGATTTATTCTTAACTGCACAATCACTCACGAATCGTGACTATTTTATAGATATTATGAGTCACGATGTGTGTAGAAAGCAGTGCGATGCCTGTGGCGGGCTACGCCAACGCAAACAATCTCAAAAGCTTTAGTAGCTAGTTTGATGTTGAATAATAGGTTTTCTGGTTCCTAGATAGCAAAATACTAGACTCATACTTAACAGCAAGCAAGAATTAAGTCTAGAATTATACTGCGCCTCCTCTAAACCGAAAGCCGAACTTCTTTATGTCAGAAGCGATAGACAAGAAATCTTTGAGTGAACGTGATATCTGTACAAAGTACATTACACCTGCTTTAGTTAATCGCGGTTGGAATATCAACACTCAGATTCGAGAGGAAGTGACGCTGACAAAGGGTAGGGTGATTGTGAGGGGTAAGCTTGCTAGTCGAGGTGAGCAGAAACGCGCTGATTATGTGCTGTATCACAAACCAGGTGTACCACTGGCTGTGATTGAGGCTAAAGATAATAATCACTCTGTTAGCGCGGGAATGCAACAGGCGATCGCAACTGGTGAATTAATTGATGTACCATTCATCTTTAGCTCGAATGGCGACGCTTTTATGATGTGCGATCGCACGATTAGCGAAGGACAGCGAGAACGGGAAATTCCCCTTCATCAGTTTCCGACACCGCAGGAACTTTGGCAAAAATACTGTGATTGGAAGGGGATTAACTCGGACATTCAGCCAATTGTTTCACAAGATTACTACCCCAGTCCTGATAAAAAACAGCCACGCTATTATCAACAGATTGCCATTAATCGCACAATTGAAGCGATCGCTAAAGGAGAAAACCGCATTTTGTTAGTTATGGCAACGGGTACGGGTAAGACTTTTACAGCTTTTCAGATTATCTGGCGGTTGTGGAAGTCAGGGGCGAAAAAGCGTATCCTGTTCTTGGCAGACCGCAACATTTTGGTTGATCAAACTAGAGTCAATGACTTTAAACCCTTTGGCTCAAAAATGACCAAAATTAAGCAGCGACAGATAGATACATCTTACGAGATTTATCTATGTCTGTATCAGGCGGTAACGGGAAATGAAGAGGCGAAAAACATTTATCGGCAGTTTTCACCAGGTTTTTTTGACTTAATTATTATAGATGAGTGCCATCGGGGAAGCGCATCTGAGGATTCTGCATGGCGAGATATTTTGGCATATTTTAGCAGTGCAACGCAGATTGGTTTGACTGCTACCCCAAGGGAAACAGAAGAAGTTTCTAATAGTCTTTATTTTGGCGATTCAATTTTTACCTATTCGCTCAAACAAGGGATTGAAGATGGCTTTTTAGCTCCCTATAAAGTTATTCGCATTGACTTTGATACAGATTTGAGTGGCTGGAAACCGAAGCCAGGACAAAGAGATAAATATGGTAAAGAAATTCCTGACCAAATATTTAATCAGCGAGATTTTGATAGAACTCTGGTTTTAGAGAAGCGTACCGAGTTAGTCGCCCGGATTATTTCTGATTATCTCAAATCAAGCGATCGCTTTGCCAAAACTATCGTTTTTTGTGAGACGACGGAACACGCAGAACGGATGCGGGTGGCGTTGGTGAATGAAAATACTGATTTGGTAGCAGAGAATAGCCGCTACATTATGCGAATTACTGGGGATGATGCTCAGGGTAAGGCAGAATTAGATAATTTCATCGACCCCGAAAGTAAATATCCCACGATTGTTACTACCTCTGAGTTGCTGACGACAGGTGTCGATGCTAAGACTTGCAAGTTGATTGTTTTAGATCAGCGCATTCTGTCTATGACTAAATTTAAGCAAATTGTTGGTCGCGGTACGCGCATTGATGAAGACTATGGCAAAATGTTCTTCACCATTATCGATTTTAAGAAAGCAACACAGTTATTTGCTGACCCTGAGTTTGATGGTGAACCTGTACAAATTTATCAGCCCAAACCAGTTGATCCAATTGTTCCGCCCGATAATGGAGACGATGAGGTAGTCATTGATGGTGAGATTACCCGCAAGCAAAAGCGGGAGAAGTATGTAATTGCAGACGAAGAGGTGTCTGTTGCTTTTATTCGTGAGCAGTACCACGGTAAGGACGGTAAGCTGATTACGGAATCGATTAAGGACTATACTCGCAAAACAGTTAGTCAGGAGTACGCCTCGTTAGATGCTTTCTTGAAGAAATGGCACTCTAGCGAGCAGAAGCAGGCTATTATCCAAGAGTTACAAGAACTGGGTGTGCCTTTGGAAGCGTTAGAGAAAGAAATTGGTAAGGATTTTGACCCGTTAGATTTAATTTGTCATGTTGTCTTTGACCAACCGCCACTAACACGCAGAGAAAGAGCGAACAATGTCCGCAAGCGTGATTACTTTAGCAACTATGGCGAACAAGCCAGAACAGTTCTCAATGCTTTGCTGGATAAGTATGCTGATGAGGGGATTGAAGATATTGAAAGTTTGGATGTGTTGAAAGTAAAACCCATCAGCGATTTAGGCACTCCGTTAGAGATAATTAAAATTTTTGGTGGTAAGCAAGCTTATTTACAAGCTTTGTCGGTTCTCAAAGAAGAATTATATCGAGTATCTTAATACTCCTAAATATTATTTGAAATAGTAGCAATAATATTTAAATTATAGGGCTAAATAAAGGATATATGTTAATATATCTTCTTGCTAAGTTTAATCGTGTTTCTAGGGAAGGTAAATTTTATGAATCAATATTTGATTGATACAAAATATGCAACAAGCAATATTATTGATTTAATTATTCACGATGAAAAAGAGCTTGAAAAAGCAGAGGAAAGAAAACGCCGAATTGATGAGGAATTAAAGCTTTCTTATGAAAGATTTTATGCGGGAGATATGTCAGATGATCTCAGCCCAACGCAAGTTCAATATGAATACGTTCAATTGATGAAACACGCAGAGCGATTAAATGAGCAAGAAAAACAATTAATTGCTGAAATGGAACGGTTGAAAAATGAAATAGATGCTAAATCATTTGCTGTATCATCTCTTTGCGGTGCGTTACTCCAGATATCTAAACAAGGTATTTCAATTGTACATAGAGGATTAGGAAGTTGTCCTAATGGTAGGGCTATCGGTAATGAGGTTTTGAAAAATATAATTTGGCAAGGACGTAATCAATCAATGCACTATGAAGAGAATAACCCTAAACAAGCAGCTATAACTTGCTTTCAAAATTTAGAAGCTTCTTTTGGTAATGAATATTCATTAACCTTACACCCAAGTGAAAACTTTGCACAAAAAATAGTTATGCAAGTTCTTGGTTGGAATAACTATCAAGTGTACGAACAAGATATGATTTCTCTTCTAGGTTAATCGTGCCACTCGGCGATCGCACTCATTTATTATTATGTCAATCAGCACTACAATTAAGACTATTCAAGATATCATGCGGAAGGATGCGGGCGTTGATGGTGACGCGCAACGCATTAACCAGTTAGTTTGGATGATATTTCTCAAAGTTTTTGATGCCCGTGAAGAAGAATATGAACTGTTAGAAGATAATTATAAATCTCCGATTCCTGAAGGATTGCGTTGGCGTAACTGGGCAGCAGATGCAGAAGGTATCACTGGAGATGCTTTACTAGATTTTGTCGATAATGCTTTATTTAAAACTCTCAAAGAACTGAGAACTACGGCAACTGATGCCCGTGGGCGGATGATTGGTAAGGTATTTGAGGATGCCTACAACTATATGAAAAATGGTACTCTCATCCGTCAAGTAATTAATAAACTCAACGAAGTTGACTTTAATAAAAAAGAGCAGAAAAAACAGTTCAGCGAAATTTACGAGAAGATTCTCAAAGATTTGCAGAGTGCAGGCAATGCGGGAGAATATTATACTCCCCGTGCGGTGACAAAGTTTATTGTAGATAGAATCAAACCGCAATTAGGCGAAATTGTCCTTGACCCTGCTTGCGGTACAGGAGGCTTTTTAACAGCAGCAATTGATTACATTCGCCAAAATTTTCAAAGTGCTGATGTCCCAGAAATTCTGCAACGGACGATTCGCGGTACTGAGAAAAAGCCGTTACCTTTTAACCTTTGTGTAACGAATCTGATTTTACATGGTATTGATGTGCCATCAGCAGAACATGATAATACTTTGGCACGACCATTACGCGATTACAGTCCTCACGAACGAGTGGATGTAATTATCACAAATCCACCTTTTGGTGGGATGGAAGAAGATGGAATTGAGGACAATTTTCCCGCTACTTTCCGCACACGAGAAACGGCAGATTTATTTCTGGTGCTGATTGCTCATTTACTCAAAGAAGGCGGTAGAGGCGCAATAGTTCTGCCAGATGGTACGCTGTTTGGCGAAGGTGTGAAGACGCGGATTAAAGAAAAACTGCTGCAAGATTGCAATCTGCATACAATTGTTCGCTTACCAAATGGTGTATTTAATCCCTACACAGGTATTAAAACTAATCTGCTATTTTTCACCAAAGGCGAACCAACAGAAACGATTTGGTATTATGAACACCCTTATCCAGCAGGATATAAATCATACTCGAAAACTAAGCCGATTCGCTTTGAGGAGTTTGCACCGGAGCAAGAATGGTGGGATAACCGCGAGGAGAATGAATTTGCTTGGCAGGTTTCAATTGCAGATTTAAAAGCGAATAATTACAACCTAGATATTAAAAATCCTCACAAAGTTGATGTAGAACACGCTGATTTAGATGAGATGTTAGCAGAGCATCAAAAACTCATGGCAGAGTTGAGTGATGTGCGGAGTAAGTTGAAATTTGAATTAATGGAAGCGTTGGAACGAGATGAAGCTTGAAACTTTTTTTGAAAATTTTGAATTGTTGACTGATGCGCCAAAGGCAGTTTCAACCTTACAGAAAATAATTTTGCAGTTAGCTGTAATGGGTAAGCTTGTTCCTAACAATACTAATGATAGTCAAGTACCCTTGAAATTGGAAGAATTTGTAGATAAAAAAAATCGTAATAAAAATATTGCTCAATTAAAAAATGATGAATACCCGTTTTATGTACATATAAATTGGCAATGGCAAAGATTAAATAATTTAGGAAAGACACAAACAGGAACAACACCAGCAACCAGTAATCCTGATTTTTATGGGAATGATTATTCTTTTATAAAACCAGCAGATATATCTTTTAGTGATATCAGATATAACGTAGAAGGTCTATCGGAAGAAGGTGTTAAGAATGGCAGGCTTGTACCAAAAAATTCAGTTTTAATGGTTTCTATCGGTGGTTCTATTGGCAAAGTTGGTTTGGTAGATAGAGATTGCTCCTGTAATCAACAAATCAATTACATAACTTTAAAAGAACAAATTTTACCAAAGCTTATATATTACTTTTTAAAATCTCCTTATTTTCAACAGCAAGTTTTGTTACTAGCTCCTACTACAACGATGCCAATTCTGAGTAAAGGCAAATGGGATACTATTCCTATCCCAGTTCCACCACTTGCAGAACAAAAACGCATTGTAGAGAAGTGCGATCGCCTGCTTTCCATCTGTGACGAAATCGAAAAACGCCAGCAGCAAAGGCAAGATAGCATTTTGAGGATGAATGAGAGTGCGATCGCTCAACTCCTTTCATCCCAAAATCCCGATGATTTCTGCCAACACTGGCAGCGTATTTGCAACAATTTTGACCTACTCTACAGCG